>JAJFHB010000265.1 GCA_021775795.1 Hyphomicrobiales bacterium
CTCGCCTCACCGGGTGGAGGCGGCTTCCTTATGGCCCGAACCGCAGGTGCAAAGACGGCAACGCTTTACGATTTTTTTGTTGAGACGCCTGGCAGGCAGCGGCAGGCAGACGAAATTGAGTTCAACTCAGTTCATGCTGACTTTGGCCGCGCCACGCAGGAATTTCATATCGGTCATGGCGCGACCGCTGTGCCAGGCTACGTGCCGGGCCTCTTTGCTGTAAACGATGATCTCGGCTCTCTGCCGATGAGCCGCCTGCTTGAGCCGGCCATGAACGCTGCGCTTGACGGCATTGAGATGACTGGCTTTCAGGCATTCCTGTCGCAGGTCGTAACGCCGATACTGACGGCGAGCGCTGATAGCCGTGCATTGTTTGCGCCAGATGGGCATTTGTTTCGCAAAGGCGAAACATTCCAAAACCCGCAATTGGGAGCGTTTTTCAAACGTCTGGGCGCTGAGGGCATGGGCTTCTATGAGGAGCAGGCAGTTCCAGCCTTTGCCCAGGCGCAAGCCCCTTCCGGCCAACTGCAAGCGTCGGATTTTCTACGCTACGAAGTTGTCAGACGCGAGGCTCTCAAAATTGATTTTGCCGGGCAACACGTCTACCTCAATCCACCTCCGTCAACGGGAGGCGCGTTCGTGGCTCACGGCCTCGCCAACATGCAGCATGAAGGTGGAACCGGACCTCTCGAACTGGCGGCAGCACTTCGTCAGGCGGAAAACATGCGGAGCACACACAAGGGCAACGCAACCGCGATGATCGAGGCCCTGGGTCTGCCAGCCATCAATGTCGAAGCCGGCGGCACAGCCTCACGAGGGACCACACATATCAGCGTCATTGATGCTGACGGAAATGCGGCTTCCGCCACAGTTTCCAATGGTGAAGGCAATGGTCATATTGCTGCTGGCTACGGCTTCATGCTCAACAACATGCTTGGGGAAGAAGACCTTAATCCGGGTGGATTTCACCGCTGGCGCCCTTCCGCACGACTTGCCTCAAACATGTGTCCGGTGATTGCGTGTGGACATGACGGTGATCTCACTGCCCTTGGGAGCGGCGGCTCAAACCGCATCCGATCGGCCATCTTTCAGGTGCTTGTTCACACTCTTTCCGGCGGCCGGGACCTTGCCGATGCAGTGGCCTTGCCCCGCCTTCACATTGAGGGCGAGCAGCTGGATTTTGAAAATCTTTTCGGCAACGATGCTGGCGCTGCATTGCAGGAAACCTATCCGGTCAACAGAGCCTGGGATGAGAGCAATCTGTTCTTTGGAGGCGTGCACGCAGTGAGCCGCACTGAAACTGGTTTCGAGGCCGCCGGCGACCGCCGCAGAGGTGGGTATTTTGCGATTGTGAGTTGAGGCCCGCTTCGCTGCAGGCCGTGCCAACCTGTCACTGGAAACCTGCTCCTGGAAGCCTGGATCACGATCTAGCCTGACAGTGCAAAATCCAATGCCGCCGTGGCGTGCAGTTCTGTGGTGTCGAAGACGGGGACCGCCAGATCGGACTGGGACAGCAAGAGGCCAACTTCCGTGCAGCCGAAAATGACGCTGTCTGCACCCTGATCAAGGCTGGCCTGAACGACATCCAAATACTTCTGCTTTGACGACGGAGAGATGATGCCCTGACAGAGCTCATCATAGATTATGCCGTGCACGACATCGCGGCCCACGTCATCGGGTATGCAGACATTGATGCCGTGTCGGTCGCGCAAGTGGCCCTTGTAGAAATCCTGTTCCATCGTATAGCGCGTTGCCATGAGGAGAGGTTTTTCCACATCCCGGGCTTTGACAAGGCTGGCGGTTGCATCGGCGATATGGATCAGCGGAATGTCGACCGCCGCCTGCACCTCTGCGGCCATCTTGTGCATTGTGTTCGTGCAGATGACGATGCACTGAGCGCCACCCCGCTCGACACTTTGTGCGGCACTGGTCATAGCATCCGTTGCCGCCTGCCAGTCACCGGAAGCCTGATGTGCCTCGATCTCTGCAAAATCAAATGACCAGAGCAAGCACTTTGCCGAATGAAGCCCACCAAGACGTTGCCGGGCCATGCGGTTGAGGAGTTGATAATACGTGACCGTGCTTTCCCAACTCATGCCACCGATGAGACCGATCGTCTTCATTATCGCGCATTCCTTCTCAACCGCTGGCCGAAACCATTGAACTTTCCCAGCGCACTTGTATGCAAAGCTGGACAAGCGGCAATTTCTTTTGCCTTCTCAATCAGCTTGCCGCAAGTTCCGATGAACCTGTGCGCATAAATTCGAGGAATAGGACGTTGGCAACTCTCAAGACGAACAGTTTCAAACGGGCAATTCTCTCCGGTAAGCCACAGATCGGGCTTTGGATCAGCCTGTGCAGTAACTATGCCGCTGAAGCCGTTGCCAGCGCTGGCTATGACTGGGCGCTTCTCGATATGGAGCATTCGCCAAGTGAAGTGCAAACCATACTTGCACAGCTGCAGGCTTTCGCTGCCCATTCGACCACGCCCATCGTTCGGCCGATGTGGAACGACATGGTGGTGGTAAAGCGGCTGCTTGATATCGGCTCGCCGGGGCTGTTATTTCCGATGGTGCAATCTGCGGAAGAAGCCCGGGCAGCCGTTGCTGCGACCCGCTATCCACCCGGGGGAATACGCGGTGTCGGCATGACACATCGTGGCAACAACTTCGGCCGCACCACGGATTACTTCGATCGCGTGCAGGAAGAGACCTGTGTCCTGGTGCAGGTCGAAACCCGAGAAGCGCTTGCGGACGTGGAGGCCATTGCCGGTGTTGATGGCGTCGATGGTGTGTTTTTTGGGCCATCAGATATTGCCGCCGACCTTGGCAAACTTGGCCAGCCAAACGACGCGGAAGTTTGGGACGTCATCGGACAGGCAGCCGACAAGGTGCGGGCCATGGGCAAGCCTGTCGGCACCCTGGTGGGGACAGCGGAAAAGGCGGTGACACTGCTGAACGAAGGCTTTGCTTTCGTCGCCTGTGGCAGCGATCTTGGATTGTTGGCGCGAGGCGCGGATGCGCTACTTGCGCAGGTCCGGCAGGGCCTCAAGTAAACATAATGAGGAAGAAGACATGACTGTAATTGCACTGACCGGCGCCAACGGACGGCTTGGCTCTTATCTGCGTGAACCACTCGCCAAACTCGGCACGAAACTTGTTTCAAGTGACCTGGCAGATGACATTGGCGAGCTGCATGACGGCGAGGAGTATCGCCGCACAGATGTTGCCGATATGGATGCGGTGATGGCGATGCTCGAGGGTGTCGACACGGTTGTGCATTTTGCAGCAATTCCCGATGAAAGCCCGTTCGAAGATCTCGTCGGCCCCAACTTCATCGGATCTTACAACATCTGGGAAGCGGCTTACCGCCTCGGCGTGAAGCGCGTTGTTTATGCCAGTTCCATCCACGCAGTGGGCATGCATCCGCGAACCGATTTCATTGGTGTGGATGCGGCACACCGGCCGGACAGTTTCTACGGTCTTTCAAAATGCTTCTCGGAAGATCTCGGCCGCATGTATTGGGAGAAACGCGGCCTTGAATGCGTCTGTCTGCGCATTCTCTCCTGCGCTCAGGTGACAAGTGAACGGGCGCTGGGCACCTGGCTTTCCTACGATGACCTTGTGCAATTGGTGGTCCGGAGCATCTCTTCGCCGGTTGTCGGCTTCACCGTAGTTTACGGCGTATCCAACAACGACCGAGCGCCTGTGGACAATGCGGCCTCAAGTTTTCTTGGCTATCGGCCAACCGACAATGCCGAGCAGTATGCTGAAAAGATCCTGGCGGAAGCTGCGCCGGCAGACCCGCAGGACCCGGCACAAAGCTGTCACGGTGGCGTCTTTGCAAAGATTGATCTCGGCGAAAGCGGTATCGCGCATATGAATATCGTCGACGATCGGAAGTAGCCATCGAGCGCTCGTATACGGGCAGCTGAGCGTGTCAGGATCGGCGGCAACGAAACTCGTGAACAGGGTATCTTCGTGGACGTCACCGTAGTCCTCCCAACAATGAAACGGACGAGCAACGGCTACAGCTATTTGCGTCAATCCATTGCGCACAACAAGAAGCTGCTCAACACATCGCCCCTGATATCCAACCGGTTTGTGTATTTTTCAAAAGAAGACCTGAGCGAGATCTCCCGGATTTCCGGCCTGCGGAAATTTGAACACATACTCAGGCCGACGCATGAGCGCCTGAAAGGGGTGGATAGAACCAGCTACGCCTATTGGCGCATGCATTTGTGCCTGGATTTTGCCGCCAGCATGCAACACGCAATGTCAGCCTCACCGTCCAAATACTTCATGTGGCTGGAGGACGACACCTTGCTGACGGCAAACTTTGAACTTGAGCTCATTCAGCTGATCGCCACGAACAAGAAGCTGCATATGGCCAGCGCCTATCATACGGATGCGTTTGGCGGTTGTGCTGCCTGCCTCATCCTTGAACGACAATCACTGATTGAGTATGTGGATCTGATCGAGCAGAGATACCTTGAAGACATCCCCCTGGACCATTTCTACGAGTACCACAGCCGCAAGATTTCACCCTTCCGAAATAAGGCGGCGCTCCATATTGGAAAACATTCCTCACGGTCAGACAGCGTCTGCATCCGAGAGGAGGAATTCCCAACGAGGCTTGCAAAGTACAAGAGCTTGCTTCTGGCGAAACTGCATCTGCTGAATCGCTGAACGTGAAGCGATCTGGGCGCGATCAAAGGCGCACAGCCAGCTTTTCAGCTCCAGCATCGCCGGTGATGTAGGTCAGGGGTACGAGATAGATCGTGCGATCGCCTTCCCTGCATGAAACAACTCCATTGCAGGAAACTCTCGGCAGCCCGGCGTCCAGTGAGGATGGCATCAAACCGAGACTGTCAGCCAGCGCATCAAAGCTTCCACTGCTGTGATAGAGAATTTTTATGTCGGCACCAGGATGCGATGAGAGCTGCCCGGGCTCGACCGGCAGAGCCCCGGCCACGGCTTCCCGCAGAGCGGCATCGTAAGCCGGCTTGTGGAGGTAACTCAGATCTATCTGTGTGAAATCGACAGGTTCCGTGTTGACCGCGAGGTCTGCCAGGCGTTCATCAAAAAACTCTGTACCAGCCGTTCCAATGCGGCCGATGTTTCGGGTTCGCGAGAACTCAGGAATGATGATTGAACGGCCTTTGCGCTGCTGGGGCAGGCGAAGCCATTGGTCCCAATGCATTACCGGCCACTCACTCTGAACCTCTTCCCACATCTTTCGCGTCATGAGCCATCCAAGACCTGGAAAAAAATCTGTTCGCAACAGCCTTTCCCTGTCGACGACGCGGCCGTGATAGCTGTGATCGTTCCACGCGGATACCGACCATATCGTGGAATCCGCATCAATAAGTGCCGCCGCCGATTCCAGAAAATTGAAAAAGTCCGGGCCTATTTCAATATCGTCTTCAAGTATGATCAAGCGCTCCAGGCCCTGCTGATCAAAGAGTTCCTCGAGCGCCCAGCCATAATGCTGGGAAATGCGGTAATAAACCTGCCATTTCCCAAAGTATTTCGCTTCCGCGGCGTCCTTGGTGGCATCTCCGGATAGTGGCAACCGGCGTACAGGCGCCGTGAACCTCAAGTGATTGATACGTGAACCGTAGGAACGAATGACAGCGTCAACTTCCGCGTCGTGACCGTCCTGCGATACGAACACCCTTCGATCGCGAATGTCAGGATTTGCAAACAACACATCAAGCGCCTGCCGAAGATAGGCAGGCCGGTTGCAGGCAAACAATACGACTGGAATATCTTCAGCTGACATGGAATGCGAGTGTCATGGGTGTTGCAGGTTTGGTCTATGCGTTGTTGTGCCGGGGGAACAAGGCCTCAATCGAGACGACATCCATCAGCCTGGCCATTTATAAAGAATGTAGGGCTCATCTGCACCCTCTACGTGCTCTGCTGCATACCATCCTTTTCGATCATAGAAGGCACAAGCGGTGAGATTGCCACTGCCGCACTTCAGCTCGACAGGGTGTGGCAGATGAGAAGTAGCGAAATCGAGCAAGGCGGCGCCCACACCCTTTCGGCGTGATGTGCCATCGACGATGAGAAAATGAATGAAGGATTGCGGCCTCCACAGGCTTATCAGGCCAAGCAGTTTGCCTTTGTTCATGTTGGCATGAATGTTTATGGCGACATGAACTTCTTCCCCCTCAGTTGCCTCCCCGAAACTGCGGACTGGACCCGGCGGGAGGGAGGGGAACATCTCACTTTGACTTGCACGCCACAGGTCGGCGCAAGCCTCAATATGCTCTGGGCCATATCTGACTATTGATAGCTGCAGGTTCATCCCTTCCCTGTGTCTTTGTCAAAAGGTGGCAGGCGGCGGGCAACAGGTGATGATTGGATGATTGCCGTATTGGTCATCGCGTAGGGAATGATCCTGTCTATCAGCGTTTCCAGTTCCGCCATCGACGTTACGTAGGCTCGCGCCACAAAACAGTCTTCTCCGGTAACCCGGTCGCATTCGACGATCTCGGGTATGCCCGCGATAATCTCGACCACTCTCTTCAATTCACCCGGAATAGGACGGATACGCAGCCAGGCCGCGAGTGGCCGGCCCAGAGCCGCCGGGTTGATGAGCACGGTGTAGCCTTCGATAACGCCTGCCTCTTCGAGACGCTTAAGCCTTTCGGAAACGCTCGGTCCGGACATGTGCACGAGCCGGGCAAGGTCTGCGACGCTGACCCGGGCATCCTGTGCCAGCGCCTCCAACAGCTGGACATCGGTTTCATCAAGCGGTCCGTTTTCGTACCTTAGGCGTTTCACAATAAATCCCTTCGAAACACATGCATTCTGACGCTCAGCCTATCATTTACCCATGTTAACTGGCGAGTCGTCCTTTCATATTGCTGTGAAAGGAGATTGGAAATGCCTTCTTCGCGGCTGAGATTCACCGACTTGTCTGACCGCCTGCCACCAACACTGTGGTTCGCAATCAGCGCCCTGTTTCATTACCTGGGGCCGGCCTTTGCAGTTTTGCTGTTCCCTGCTGTCGGTGTTTTGGGGGTCGCCTGGTTCCGCATCGCCTCGGCTACGCTCATCTTCGCGCCTTTGACGCGGCCCTGGCGTACGTGGCGGCTGGCCGATCGCCGAACCAAATTACTGCTCGTCGGTCTGGGCATTTGCCTCGCCGTCATGAATACGAGTTTTTATCTGGCGCTTGAGCGCCTGCCCATGAGCCTGGTGGCGGCAATGGAGTTCGTCGGCACCATCGGCGTTGCGCTCTGGGGCTTGCGCAGCTTGCGAAACCTTCTCGCCCTGGCGCTGGCCATCTCCGGCGTCGTTGTTCTGATCGATATCAAGTGGTCGAGTGATCTTGAAGGATTGATGTGGGCGACCCTGAATGCGGCGCTCTTTGTGGGCTACATCGTTCTGGGTCATCGGGCGGCACAGGAGGGTGCCAGCGGCGGTGTCGAGCGTTTAGGCGCAGCGATGGCCATCGCCCTCGTCATCCTCATGCCGATAGGGTTTATCGAAGCTTCCCGCGTTTTCTCCATGCCCGGGCTGATTGCTGCCGGCATTGGGGTTGGCATTTGTTCTTCTGTCATCCCCTATATCTGCGACCAGCTCGCCAGGGCGCGCTTGCCGCGTGCGAGCTTTGCGCTTCTTCTGGCGCTCCTGCCCGCCACGGCGACCATTATTGCAGCCGTCGTTCTTGCACAGATACCAAGCCTGCAGGATCTCATGGGTATCGCTCTGGTGATGGCAGGTATTGCCGTGCATCGACCCGCTCTGTGAGTTCACGTTTCTGCCGGGTCGAGACCATAGGGCCGGTAAAAGGAGGCCTGAGTGCGTTGACGCATCACCCAACCCGAGCGGCCAAGGGCTGCAAGAGCAAGGTTGCGAACCCGGTCCGGCCAGGACATGGGAGTGGAATAGAGGGCAGAGAGAAACTGGATACGCTCAATGATCGGCCGCTCGCGCGCTTCCCAGCGCGCAAAGGCTGCGGCCATGTCATTTTCCTCTTCCAGATGGGCGGCAAGTGATAAAGCGCAGCCCATGGCAAGCCCCGCACCCTGCCCAAAGTTCGGACACATGGCGTGAGCCGCATCACCCAGCACCACAACGCGGCCAGTGTGCCAGGCACTCAATTTGATCGTTTCATACTGATCATAATTCCAGCGATCCTGCTCATCGACACGGGAGATGAAGGCCTCCACTCCCGGCAGCGATGAAATCCAGGCTTGCTTGTCGATGGGCACTCTGCGGCCTACAGCATCGGATTCAAGCGCAACAAATCCGAGATAGAAATCCTGCTCTCCGCAGGGGACGACAAAGCAACGGCGCTTGCCGCTCCAATATTCGGCAAATACCCCGTCTTCCCAGGGGATCTCAGCGCGGAGCGGCAACAGCATGCGGATTGAGCCGTCTTTGAGTTTGCGGCGGCGGCGCAAAAGGCCGAGCCCATCCCGGGCACGGGAATTGACACCATCCGCAACAATAATCATGTCAGCGCGATACCGACTTTCGTCAGCAAGAACGAGCTCACCGGCCGGATCTGCTTTAATCACTTCTGATGAAAGTTCGATTTCAACGCCGTGGCTGCGGGCACTGGCGGCAAGCGCTTCAAGAACGTTTTTTCGGAGCATCATGAACTGACGCAAATCAGGATCGTCGCTTCTCCAGTCGTAGCGTGAGATAAGCCCGCCCTCGCGGTCGCGGGTTTCACGGTATTGCAGGGCGAAGGAATCCGCCACCGAGCCTTCATAGGCACCAAGTTTTTCGAGGACGGCGAGGCCATTTTCAGACAGGTAGATCGCCGAGCCGTGCGCACGGATCCGGCTTGAGCGCTCATGTACCCGCACACTCCAGCCGCGTTGTGCCAGCGCAATGGCGGCCGCCATTCCAGCCATGCCGCCGCCGGCGACCTCTGCATGTTTGCGGCTGGTACCCGCCATTGTTTCAGTGCCCCTCCACAAAGGCATCCGGGTCCGTCAGGCTGACAATGGGAGCAATTGCTTCGGGATCGATCAGGACATCTATGAGATAGGGTTTGTCTGATGCCCGGGCCCGAGCCAGGGCAGGGGCAATTTCGGCTGGATCAGCCACCTGTTCGCCCTGCCAGCCCATTTCACGCGCGACGGCACTGTGGTCAATTTCGAGCAGATCGCACTCCCACGGGCTGTCGAGAATTTTTTCTTCGACGTGTTTTTGAAATCCAAGTGTTGCATTGTTGAAGATAACGGTTGTGAGCTTCACGTTGCAACGGGCCGCGGTCTCCAGTTCAGACAACACATAACCAAAGCCGCCATCACCGGAGATGCAGAGCACTTCGCGATCGGGCTGGCCTATCTTCGCGCCAATGGCGGCCGGCAACCCCCAGCCCAAACCACCCGTACCGCGCGGGGAGATGACACCGTTTCCAGCGCCGTGGGTATCGATGTGGCTGAATGCCCAGCCGGTCACATAGCTCGCATCCGTCACCAGAATATCGTCCGGGGCGGCAGCATCAGAAATGTCACGTAACACCCGTTCCGGACGTATGGGAACTTGTTGTGACCGGGCGATTGTATCGAACCGTTCCCGCCAACCCTGACGCAGCGTTGCGACACGTTCAAGCTGGGTTTCATTTGCGGTGCGATTGCCAAGCCCCGAGCAGGCAGCGATGAGCTCCCGCATCGTATCGCGAACGTCGCCCAGAAGCGCCACATCGGTACGGAAATTGCGGCCTATTTCCACCGCATCCACATCTACATGGAGAACCTTTGTGCCCGGGCCCGGCAGGGTCCAGTCGAAACTGCAGATCTGGCCGTTGCGAGAGCCCAGGATGAGAGCAACATCCGCCTCGCGCAATATTGTGTTGGCAACCTGACCCCGCCCGTAAGCGCCGCCGGTTGATGTGCCGAGGGCCCCAACAGACAACGGATGCGCATCGGCAATGGCTCCTCGGCCGTTCATGGTCGTGGCAACGGGGGCTGACAGTTGTTCTGCAAGGGTCAGCACTTCCTCATGGGCGCGGGAGTGCATGGCGCCACCGCCGGCAATAATGACGGGCCGCTTAGCGTCAACAAGGATGCGCGCCGCCTCGAGGACACTTTCAACGGAAGCGCGCGAACGCATGGACGGGAACCGGACAAATGCCTCGTCCACATAGGTTTCCGCCGGGCTCAACTCACCCATTATGTCCCGAGGGCACAGCACCACCACCGGACCCGGCCGTCCCGAAGTGGCTATGCGGAAGGCGTGGCGGACGGTTTCTGCTGCCCGATCAGGTGTTTCGATCCGGGTTACCCATTTTGCGAACGGGGTTAGTGCTGCAACATGGTCAAGCTCACTTGAAGCGTGGCGGCCGCGCTGGGCAGCAGCGATGTCGACGACAAATGCGATGACAGGCACCGATGACTGCAGCGCCTCCAGCAGTCCGGTCGCGAGATTGCTGGCTGCCGGGCCACACATGGCTGTGCAGACCCCGGGCCGGCCCGTTGCTTTGGCAAACCCGTGAGCCATGATGGCCCCATGCTTTTCATCACGCACGGTAATCGCCCGCAATCCAAGCGGCCGGATGGCGTGATAAAGATCAAGCGGATCTTTCATGCCAAAGAGGTGGGTCACCCCATAGATCTTGAGTGTTTCTGCCACGGCTTGCGCTGCTGTCTGGCTCACAGTCCACTACCTTCTCTTCTTTGTTGCTTATTATGCAACAGTATTATATTAAACAACAAAGAAACCATACGACCGATACCCTGGTCAAGAGTGTCCAGGCCAAAAGTATATTGAGATACCCATGAAGTCCGTCCGCAACGCGGCCCGCGCGCTTGCCCTGCTGAAACCTGAAACGCCGGAAATCGGTGTGAGTGAGGTTGGCCGTGCACTGGGCCTGACGCGAAGCTCCGCTTCCCGACTCCTGGCCTCTCTCAGCGAAAGTGGCCTGATACAGCAGGATCCGGTCAGCCGACGCTATCGGCCAGGGCCGCTGGCTGCACAGCTCGGAGCCCTTTATCAGGGCGGCGATATGCTCGATGTAATCCGGCAGAGCGCCCGTGACCTCGCTTCCCTCACCGGTCATTCAACGTGGATCGCGGTTCTGGACGGCCGGGAAATTACTGTCCTCGATAATGTTCATGGCGGTCACCCGGTACGTTACGTGGTGGAACCGGGCTCGAGGCTTCCGGCCCACACAACGGCAATCGGCAAAGCCCTTCTGGCAAGGCTCGATGACGAAACCATCTGCGAACTCTATGCGGGAGCTTCCCTGCAACCTGAGACCGCTACCTCGCTTGCGAGCCCGGATGCTCTTCTGGCCGAAATACACCTGACGCGTAAGCGCGGCTATGCCGTCAGCGATCAGGAAAACTTCAGCGGCATCAAGTCGTTTGCCGTGGCTCCGACGAAAGATGCGCAGCGTCCTATTGGTCTTGGATTGTCGTTTCCCCTCGCGAGCCTGAAGGCCGGCGAAGAGGCCATGCTGAGCGCAGCTTTGCTGCGGCAGAGGTGTGAATGATCACTACAGGGCGCCCGCGGGAGATACCGGCTTGCCGCTATTTCCAACAAACGATTTGCGCTCTGCTGACCGGGCTCTCTTCGCCCATGATGTGGCCATGCCATACACATCTTTTCGGAAAGAACGCTTTGCAAACGTCTCCTGCAGGCGTTGTTTGGGCGAAGTAGCTGCCACCTGCATTGCAGTTTTCCGGCGGCTGGTCACGCCGACCGCCTCAGAATGGATCGGAGCCCGGGCGGCATCAATCCAATTGTGCAGCATGCGCGTGGCTCCCTCCAAAACCGGCGTGTTCGCGTTCGTAAAACGTTTCTTAACGCGAAACCGTGAAGTGTTGTGTTTAGCCTAAAATTCGGAGTTTTACAATTTTATTTCGGTTTTTCTCGAGATTCGCCTATCTTGACGTCACTCCAACTTGACACTCTATATGTTGTGGACCATGCTTTTCACAAGTGATTCGTTAACCTTGTTTCCTGAAAAAATCAGAGTTACACGCAATCTACAGACATGAGCGGCACAGTCGAATTTCGATGAAAATTGGCCAGAGAAACTATGAGTAAAGACGAAAAATCGGATTATCGCGACATCGGAGCTGCCATCAGTGCCGAAGCGGAGGCTGTCTCCGGTGCAGAAGATGAAAAGGTCGAGTTCGGCGTCAAGCTCAATCATCTGATCAAAGAGCGTGGCCTGACCAATGCAACTTTCAAGCAGCAACTGGCCAAGACCCACGGCATTCACCCGACGACTGCCGACAACTGGCTGCATGGCAGCAGCATGCCTCGGCAAAGGGCGCTGTCTGCAATCGCTGAAGTGCTGGGCGTGGACGTGCCGGTGCTGACAATGCCCCTGTCTGATCTCGGCGATAAGGTTTCATTTCTCGGCACTGCCGCTTCACCTCCTGTAACGACGTCAACCGATCCGGTGCGCACAGCCCTTGCCCTGTCTGCCGAAGACGAGAGAAGCCGCCAATTTGTCGGAACCTATTCGATGATTGCCCTGCGCAACTCAGGCATTGGCGTTGTCGACGAGGCGTTTGGCGGTCTTGATGTGTCCGAACTCAGCGTAAAGGCTGACCGGATCAGTGGTCTGCTCGTGTTCAAATGCTCAGGCGGGGCAGAAACTGTCTCGGGCTATGTGCATCTCTCGGACACCTGCCTGTCGCTCATCGGCACGGCGAAGCCGTCCGGGGATTTCGTCACCATCATGCTCGACAAATTCCCGGCATCCTGGGGCCGCGGCAGCCACACAGGGCTTTATTGCGCGCCCGCACAGGCTCACCGCGGGCGGCCGGTCGCGCAACCCGTTGCGGCTCTGGTGAAGGGGCTGAACCTGGACGAGGCTGAAATTACCCGGCTTGAAACAGCGCTTAACAGCGAGACAATCTAGAGGCAGACAGCTGCTAGTGCGCCTCATCCCAGTTTGAGGCAGCGCGTGCATCGACCTGCAATGGCACGGTCAACTGGATTGCCGGCAAGGGCGCTGCCACCATGACCGAAACGGCCAGCTCAATGGTCTTTTCAACCTCTGCTTCTGGTGCTTCGAATATCAGCTCATCGTGAACCTGAAGCAGCATACGCGCACTCAAGCTCGCGTCATCCAACGCTTCATGCATACGCATCATGGCGCGGCGGATGATGTCGGCTGCGGAGCCCTGGATCGGCGCGTTGATGGCGGCACGTTCCATGAAGGCGCGGTGGTTCGGGTTCTTGGAATTGATTTCGGGATAATGCGCCCGGCGCCCGAAAATGGTCTCCACGTAGCCCTGTCGGCGGCAGGTTTCCTTGGTTTCTTCCATGTAGGCGCGAATGCCGGGGAAGCGTTCGAAATAGGTATCGATGTAGTCCTTCGCCTCGGATCGGCCAATCTGGAGCT
>JAJFHB010000266.1 GCA_021775795.1 Hyphomicrobiales bacterium
TCGCAAAGCATTCAGATTTGGTAACCTCATGGATCAGGCTCATTCAGACAGTAGAATTTCTACAGCCTTGCGCGATGAGAGATGATTGGTCAAGTGGCCGCAACTGAGCAATGTTTGATGAGAACACATTAATTGGAGAACTGATCATGACATCCCAGAAGGTCGCAATCATAACGGCGGGTGGAAGTGGAATGGGTGCGGGCTCGGCACGCCGGCTGGCGGCAGACGGCTTCAACGTGGCCGTCCTCTCTCCGTCCGGCAAAGGTGAAGCACTCGCAAGTGAGCTTGGTGGCATCGGCGTTACGGGCTCAAACCAGTCAAACGAAGATTTGCAGAAACTGGTGGATCTGACCATGGAACGCTGGGGCCGGGTTGATGTTCTGGTCGCCAGCGCTGGACATGGACCACGCGGTCCGATCCTGGAACTAACGGACGAAGACTGGCATCAGGGCATGGAAGTGTATTTCCTGAGCGCCGTCCGGCCAACCCGGATGGTGACACCGATCATGCAGGCGCAAAAATCCGGTGTGATAATCAACATTTCGACCTTTGCGGCGTTTGAGCCGGATCCGGTTTTCCCGACTTCGGGCGTCTTCCGTGCGGGCCTGGCAGCCTATTCAAAACTGTTCTCCGACAAATACGCTGCCGAAAACATCCGCATGAACAACGTCCTGCCGGGTTTCATCGACAGTCTGCCTGAGAATGCCGACTTCAAAAGCCGCATTCCCATGGAACGTTACGGTAGGACCGATGAGATTGCTGCGACCGTTGCGTTCCTGGCATCTGACGGTGCTGGTTACATCACCGGCCAGAATATTCGGGTTGACGGTGGCATCACACGCTCGGTCTGACGCTCAAGCATGACTGCCTGAAGGCCTCTGGCCGCACGCCTTTTCCCCCATAGGGTCAGGCGTTGCGGTCAACGGTCTTTCCGGCGGCCTCACCTTCTTTCGCTGAAGCCGCCTCTTCGTGCGACCGGGCAGCAGTCTGGGCAGACGCTGTATCATCCCCTGGTATTGCAGGGTCATCCGCCGCGCCGGGCTCGTTGTCATTGGACGACGATGATTCGCTTGCAGCAGCACCGGGCACATCCCGGCGGCTTTCTTTCGGTCCGCCCTTGGAGACCCCCACCATGGCGGGGCGCAACACACGCTCACCGATTACATAGCCTTCCTGCATAACTTCAAGCACCGTGCCGTTGGGAACTTCGACATTCTCCACTTCAAACATGGCCTGGTGAAAGTTGGGGTCGAATTTCTCGCCCTGGGGCGACAGCCGATTGATGCCGTGACGTTCGAAGACATTCAGCATTTCCCGCTGCGTCATCTCAACCCCATCGATGAGGTTTTTCATTGCGTCGTCGGCAGCATCGCGCGCCTCAGCGCCCACACTTTGCAGCGCCCGGGCCAAATTGTCGCCAACGGCGATGACATCCCGTGCAAAAGCGGTAACTGCATATTTGCGGGCGTCGTCACGTTCGCGCTCCGAGCGCCGGCGCACATTTTCAGTTTCGGCCAGCGTACGCAAAAGGCGGTCCTTCAACTCGGCAACATCCGCTTTCAGCTCAGCAACTTCGCCGTCAGCCCATGGAGTGCTGGAAGCTTCGCCGCCGTTTTCCTGGGGTTCGGTGTTTTCCATATCGCTGCCACCACCGGTTTGCTCCGGGTTGGCAGCCGTGTCCTGCTCGTCCGGCTTATCACCGTCGTGAGGCGTGTCATTGTCTGTCATGTTTTTCTACTCTTCTGCGCAAAACGCATTTGTCCGTTCGGATATCAGTGTTACGCGCAATAAATCAAGTGAGCAATCTGCCCACCATCTGTGCTGTGTAATCGACCATGGGAATGATGCGGGCGTAATTGAGGCGGGTTGGCCCGATGACGCCGATCACGCCGACAATCTTCTGTTCAGCGTTTGTGTAGGGTGAAACCACGAGCGACGAGCCTGAAAGTGAGAACAGCTTGTTCTCTGAGCCGATAAAGATACGCACCCCCTCGGCCCGCTCAGCAAGCCCCAACAGCTGGATCAGATCTTTCTTCGATTCCAGGTCATCGAACAGCTGACGGATGCGCTCAAGGTCTTCCATGGCTGTCACGTCTTCGAGCAGATTGGAACGGCCGCGGACAATGAGTGATTTTTCATCGCTCGGCTCGCCGCCGCCCCACACGGCAATCCCGGCTTCCACAACGCCTGCCGTCAACGCATCAAGAGTGCTTTTCTGACTTTCGATTTCGCTTTGAACTTCGGTCTGTATCTCGGCGAACGTTTTGCCCTGCATACGGGCGTTAATGTAGTTGCCGGCCCGGGTCAGCGCCGAAGCAGGCAGACCAATGGGCAGGTCGACCACCCGGTTTTCAACCATTTCATCATCACCAACGATGACCACCAGTGCGCGTTGCGGATCAAGGCTGACAAACTCAAGATGCTTAAGCCGCACATTCTTCTTGGGTGTCAGCACAACCCCGGCACAATGTGAAAGGCCGGATAACAGGTTGGTGGCATCCGTCAGAAAATCTTCGACCGATTGCTCCTCGTTTCGTGCTGCAGCCCGGGCTTCGATTTCGCTGCGGTCCGTTGCAGTCAGATCGCCGATCTCAAGCAAGCCATCCACAAATAGCCTCAGGCCGATTTCTGTCGGCATCCGGCCGGCACTTGTATGCGGTGAAAAGATCAGGCCGGAATTCTCAAGATCCGACATGACATTTCGGATTGACGCCGGTGAGAGATTCATGGGCAGCGAACGGCTAAGCGTCCGGGAACCGACGGGTTCGCCGGTATCGAGGTAGCTTTCCACAATTTGGCGAAACACTTCACGTGACCGGTTGTCGAGCCCGGTCAGCCCCGAAAATGGTTTGCTCATACTCTCAATCTACGCGTCTTGATCAAAGGATCCGGCCACAATGACCATGGTTGATGAATTTATGTACGCCTGAGTGTGCCGTCAACGCAACTTGTCGCGGGTAGTGGGCGACAGCGCTATTGAATGCTGCGTCAGTTCGTCTAGAACGTTCCCTAATCACATTACATCAAGTCTGGAAAAAAGCGCTATGCGCCCATCAAAACGTGAGATCGATCAGATCCGCTCCGTTACCCTAGAACGCGGCGTATCAATGCATGCCGAAGGCTCCTGCCTCATAAAGTGCGGAGACACCCATGTCTTATGCACCGCCAGTCTGGAAGATCGGGTACCGCCCTGGTTGCGTGGTGGCGGCCGTGGCTGGGTCACGGCGGAGTATGGCATGCTGCCACGGGCCACATCTGAGCGCATGCGGCGCGAGGCATCGGCAGGTAAGCAAAGCGGACGGACGCAGGAAATCCAGCGTCTCATTGGACGCTCGTTGCGGGCTGTTGTTGATCTGCAAAAGCTCGGTGAACGCCAGATCAGCCTTGATTGTGATGTCATCCAGGCGGATGGCGGGACTCGAACCGCTTCAATTACCGGCGCCTGGGTAGCCCTGAACGATTGCATCGCCTGGATGGCAGCCCGCGACATGGTGAAGCCCGGTGTTCTGACCGATCAGATTGCTGCCATTTCGTGCGGTGTTTATCGTGGAACGGCCGTCTGTGATCTGGATTACGCCGAAGATTCTGAAGCCGATACGGATGCCAACTTCGTCATGACCGGTTCAGGTGGCCTCGTGGAAATTCAGGCAACAGCGGAAACTGAACCCTTCAGCCCGGAATTGTTCCAGCAAATGATGGAACTGGCTGATGGTGGTATCAAACAGTTACTCTCGCTCCAGAAAATCGCAGTTGGGTAGGCAATGCCCATCAGCGGCGTGTTGGAGACAGTGTTGTATGCGCAAGATCTCAACGCCGCACGGCAGTTCTATGAAACCGTGCTTGGCCTTGAGTGCATAATCCAGGAGCCAGATCGTCATGTCTTCTTCAGATGTGGCAATCAGGTTGTTCTGATCTTTGATCCCCGCGCGACAACGCAAGCGCCGAGAACGGGAAGCCTTCCCGTTCCAACCCACGGCGCGACAGGAGCGGGCCACATTTGTTTTCGCGCCGACAGCGAAGAAATTGCAACCTGGAGATATCGGCTGGAGCAGGCCGGCATCTTGATCGAATCTGATTTCGAATGGCCCCAGGGTGGTCGTTCGATCTATTTCCGTGATCCGGCCGGGAACAGTGTGGAATTCGCAGAGCCAAGAATTTGGGGACTGGACTGATGCACCGTCGCTTAAGTGAACCAAAGCTCGTTGTCGCCAGCCACAACGCGGGTAAAATTCGCGAAATAGCCGCATTGCTTGCGCATCTGTCAACGCAGGTCGTGTCGGCCGGGGATATGGGGCTTCCCGAGCCGGAGGAAACAGGATTGACGTTTGCGGCCAACGCACACCTGAAGGCGTCCATGGCGGCGTCTGCTTCGGGCCTTCCAGCCCTTGCAGATGATAGCGGTCTTGCGGTTGCTGCCCTCGACGGTGCACCCGGTATCTATTCCGCGCGCTGGGCAGGGCTCGACAAGGATTTTGCCCTAGCAATGCGAAAGGTCGAGCAGGCGCTGGTCGAGCAAAAGGCAACGACACCGGATCAGCGCACTGCAAAGTTCGTCTGTGCCTTATGCCTTGCCTGGCCGGACGGGCACTCAGAAACGTTTGAGGGCGATGTTGAAGGCACCCTTGTCTGGCCGTCTCGCGGCGAGAAGGGCTTTGGTTACGATCCGGTGTTTCTGCCGCACGGTTGCAGCGAGACATTCGGTGAAATGAAGCCTGAAGAAAAGCATGCCATGTCGCATCGCGCCCGCGCTTTCGCTCTGCTCAGTGCCGCCTGTCTGGTGGCGGATTAGGACATAGGCACAATGGCGTCTTCTCAAGTTACTGACCGCGGTGTTGGCATCTATGTGCATTGGCCGTTCTGTCTGGCGAAGTGTCCCTATTGTGATTTCAACTCCCACGTCCGGCATGGCGGTGTGGATCAGGCTGCATACGCGGGCGCGCTGATCACAGAGTTGAAGTCGATGGCAGACCGTCTGCCGGCACGCCGCGTCGATACAATCTTCTTTGGCGGTGGCACGCCGTCATTAATGGAAGCACGCAGCGTTGCCCTCGTCCTTGATGCAATCGCGGACATTTGGTCCGTTGCGGATGATGTCGAAGTAACTCTTGAGGCAAATCCCACAAGCGTGGAGGCTGGGCGTTTTGAGGGTTACCGAACCGCCGGCGTGAACCGGGTTTCGATTGGTATTCAGGCCCTCAATGACATAGACCTGAAAGCGCTTGGCCGTCAGCATTCTGTGGCGGAAGCTTTGCAGGCGCTCGCGGTCGCACAGCGTACGTTTTCGCGCGTTTCCTTTGATCTTATCTATGCGCGGCCGCGTCAGGATCTTGATGCCTGGCGACAGGAGTTGCTCCGCGCCCTGTCGTTGTGCGGTGAACATTTGTCATTGTATCAACTCACCATTGAGGCCGGCACGGCGTTTGCCGACCTGCATGCCCGCGGGCGTTTGAGTGTTCCGGGAGATGACCTCGCAGCGGATTTCTACGAGCTTACTCAGGA
>JAJFHB010000267.1 GCA_021775795.1 Hyphomicrobiales bacterium
CGGTTGGATGCAGCTTCCGCCTATCGGGCCGGTCTTGTGAATGCCGTTTACGACAGCCAGGAGGAGATGATCGCTGCGGTCACGCAGACTGCGCGCGAGATTGCGGATAGGTCACCGCTGGCCGTACACGGCGCAAAAGAGATGTTGAACTACGGTCGCGACCACTCCATCAGCGATGCCCTGCATCACGTCGCAACCTGGCAGTCCGGCATGTTACAGGAAGCGGACCTGAAAGCTTCCATGCAGGCGCAGTCAAGTAAACAGGTCGCTGAATATGAGGATTTGTTGCCACTAGATCGATCGATGATCTGATGGTCGGGAAGAGCCTCGTCCAGCGGATGCACAAACTTGGCGTAGACACCCGGGGTTCGGGGCTCACTGATGTTTCCCGGCAAGTGGGGGATTGGCTGCAACAGATTGGTGCCGGCGAGGGCCTGCTCAATCTGTTCATTCAGCACACGTCGGCCTCACTGACGATCCAGGAAAATGCAGATCCCGACGTTCTGGCAGATTTGCTGGATGCCATGGCACATCTTGCCCCGGAAAGTGATGTCTACCGGCACAATTCAGAGGGCCCGGATGATATGCCGGCGCATATAAAATCCGCGCTTACGTCCACGAGCCTTTCGGTTCCCGTAACTGCGGGAGAAATGATGCTTGGCACCTGGCAGGGCATTTATCTGTGGGAACACCGAAGTCGGCCGCACCAGCGCAACATCGTGTTGCACTTTGCCGGTACGCTTTTGGAGACACCAGCCGAATAGAAAACGGGGTGGGAAACATCTTCCACACCCCGTTCAACAATCTACGTTTTGTACGCCTGCATGACGCAGCTTAGAAGCAACCCTTCAACGGATGTTGCGGTTGTGCTCCTGGCGTGTGGCGGCAGGGCGTTCCGTGACGAAAAGCTTGAAACCGCGAAACAGGCCTTGGGTGAAGTCTTTGATATCTGTGAAGAGGTCCATTGTTTGATCTCCTGTTCTGCGCTTCGGGCAGGGTTTTTGATGGCTTTGGTGTCGGTGGTCAACTTGTGCTGCCCACCGGCGCCTTCTGATCTCCCAGATATGCCGGATGCTGCGTTGCAACAACCGCGAATGCATCATGCCTGCTATGCAGGGCTAGCATGGCCGTTGAAACGAATTTTCAACGTTTGCGGAATTGCCGCCATCGGGGCTGCCCGCGGTGACCGGCTGAGTGTTTGGGTGTAACCAAAAAAATGCTGCAAGCCGGGGCACTTACCTCCACAACAAGTATCAGGATCGAGCCGATCGACAGTTGTTGGTTAACGGAACGCTAAAGGTTTCAAACGTATCTATGGGGTTTGAACGGTTCGCAGTGTTTGGGGAGTTCGGCGTGCGCGAAGGTCCAGGGTCTGATCACCCAACTAAAATGGACGGCGTGGGCACTTTGCAGCAGAGGCTGGAGGGTGCATTCAGCGCCGCCGATGGCGTTGCTGCCCCTTCAAGCCAGACAACGGATGACCCCGGTGTCGGCAAGTGGATCAACCAGTGGCGCGCCGAAAACACTAGTGCACTCGGAACGGCATCGAAGCCATCCTCCTCCGGCGCACAATCAAGCAGGCTCCTGGCATCTGCCGCAGCCGGAACCCTGGAGCGCGGAGCACTGATCAGCAGTGCAGCCAACGCGCCGAAACTGCCGGCGGCGGTTTACGTCAGTTCCCTGTTCATAAATCTGCTAGCGCTCGCCCTGCCGCTTGTCATGCTGCAGGTGTACGACCGCATCATTCCCAATCAGGCCACTTCGACCCTGTCATTTTTGATTTTCGGAATGGCAGGCGTTGTCGTCCTTGATACGGCGATGAAAATCGCGCGGGCCTATATGGTCGGCTGGGTAACCGCAAAACACCATTATGAACTTTCTCAGGAAGCGGTTCTTCGTATCCTGCATGTGCAAAGTTCCGTCATGGAGCGCGACAATCCTGCAACGCACCTCGACCGCATCAACGCCCTCGATACGATGCGCGACTTCTATGGCGGGCAATCGCGCCTTCTGCTGCTTGACCTGCCGTTCATTGTCATTTTTCTCGGCCTGCTCGCCTTTATCGGCGGTTTTCTGGTGCTCGTTCCGATTGTCATGTTCGTGGCCCTGGGCGGCCTGGCCATGAAACGTGGTGTTGCACTCCGTAAAGTTCTGGAAGACCGATCCGAACATGATGAGCGGCGCTACGATTTTATTCTCGAAACCCTGTCGGGCATTCAGACCGTCAAATCCATGGGCATGGAGCCGCAATTGCAGAGGCGTTTCGAGCGCTTGCAAAAGACCGGCGCCATTGCCAGCCACGATACAATTTTGCAAGGCAACATTGCTCAAATCGTGGGCAACCTGTTTTCCAATTTTTCGATGATTGGTGTCGTAACCGTCGGCGCGATGATGGTTTTGAACCAGTCCCTGACAATGGGTGCGCTGGCCGCCTGTACGCTTTTGTCGGGGCGCACGATACAACCACTTCTAAAAGCGCTTGGTGTGTGGACACAGTTGCAGACAATTTCTGTTGCCAAGCAGAAAGTCACCGAACTGTTCGAGCTGCCGGAAACATCTGGCAACACCGACGTTGCTCTTGATGCCTGCCAGGGTGCCGTTTCGATCCGGAGTGCCGGCTTCTCCTATGGCCCCGGAAAACCGGCGGTTCTGAAGGGTATCAATCTTGATATAGCCCCGGGCGAGATTATCGGTCTGCGTGGAGGCGATGGCAGTGGCAAGTCAACACTCATCCGTCTGATAAGAGGCGAGCTACAGCCAACCGAGGGTTCTGTGTCCATCGATGGTCATCAGGCCAGTGGCCCCCTCAGATCCGGCCTCGCAGACTTCATTTCCTATGTGCCGCAGACGCCGTCTCTGTTTCAGGGAACGATTCTCGAAAACCTTACAATGTTCAGAACAGGTGACGCGGTGGACGATGCCCGTGAGGCCGCCCGTCTTATCGGCCTTGAGTCAGATATCCATCGCCTGCCGGAAGGATATGACACAAGAATTGCGGAAGGCATCACCGATGAACTGCCGGCCGGCATGATGCAGCGCATTGTCATTGCGAGATCATTCGCAAGCAAGCCCTCGATACTTCTGTTTGATGAAGCCAACGCCTCGCTGGATAGCCAGTCTGACAAACTTCTCCGCGACGGGTTGAGACAGCTCAAAGGCAAGATGTCCATCATTCTCGTGTCGCAGAGGCCGTCATTGCTGCGCCTGGCT
>JAJFHB010000268.1 GCA_021775795.1 Hyphomicrobiales bacterium
CCGTTCCGCCATACTCGTCGACAACCACCGCCAAATGCATACGCGCTGCTTGCATTTTCACAAGCAGATCACCCGCCGGCATTGATGGTGGCACAAACAGTACGGGCCGTATGATGTTAAGGCTCTTGAGCGTTCGAGCGAGCTTTACCTTGTCAAGATTGAGCGCCGCTGCCTGTTTCTCGATGGCTTCGGGCTTTACTTTTTCCGGTGTTTTACGCTGTCTTCTTCCGCTCGCGATTTTCACAACCCACTGCATCACATCCTTGATGTGCACCATACCCATGGGATCATCGAGCGTTTCGCGGAATACAGGCAGCCGTGAATGGCCCGCGCTTGCAAATATGGAGAGCAGTTCCGCCACGGTGATATTCTCGTCGACGGCGACAATGTCGGCGCGTGGCACCATCACGTCTTCAACACGAAGCGCACCAAACTCCAGCAGGTTCATGAGCATGGAGCGCTCTTCCGGCGAGAAATCGGCACGCACGGATTGATGATGATCTATGACGTCTCCGAGGCTTTCACGCAGCGTCGCGTCGCTGCCGTGGCCAAACCACGAGCGAATGCGTGCCAACAGCGAACCGGAATTTGCAGAAGACGGAGAGCGTGTTGTGACCGGACTTATGTCCGTACTGTCAGAAGGGGTATCGACCATTTCACTTTGTTTGTCGGGCGCCATCGCGATTTCGCGACCTATACTCAGATATTCAGTTCATATGGGTTCGGGATATCTATGATTGCAAGGGCTGAAATTTCCAGACCTTCCATTTCCCTGGCACCATCTTCATCCAGATGATCATAGCCTAAAAGATGGAGAAAGCCATGCACGATAAGATGACACAAATGGCTTTCAAAAGTCTTTCCCTGTTCAGACGATTCCCGTAACACGGTTTCGAAGGCAAAAACGACATCTCCGAGCACTTGCGGCATTTCTGTATCCGGCGCGCTCTCACCGGATGGAAACGACAGAACATTCGTCGTTCCCTGTCTTGACCGATAGGTTTCGTTCAAAGATGCAACCCGCGCATCATCTGCAAAAACGAGGCTCACCTCCGTATCATCCGAAAATGCCAAAGCCCCGGCTTTAATGATTGCGTTCACAGCCCGGGTGCTCAGTTTCTGAAGATCACCCAATTGCAACCAGCGATCATCAAACTCGGTAATGTCAATTTGCATGGCACGGCATCCAGGCTTTACCTGAAATCACGACTGTTCCGGACGGGGCGCTGAATCATAGGCACGCACAATTTTTGCCACGAGCGGGTGGCGGACGACGTCCTTATGGGAAAAACGTACGCGGCCAATATCACCAATATCGTCGAGCAGGCTGATCGCTTCGGCAAGCCCCGACTTCTGGCCCGTAGGCAAATCAATCTGGCTCGGGTCGCCGGTGATGACCATACGGCTGCCCTCGCCAAAGCGGGTGAGAAACATCTTCATCTGCATTGGCGTGCAGTTCTGGGCTTCATCCAATATTATGAAGGAGTGCGTGAGGCTGCGGCCACGCATGAAGGCCAGTGGCGCAATTTCGATGGTGCCGTCTTCCAGCCCGCGCGTAACCCTGTTCGCCGGCAACATGTCATACAGTGCGTCATAAAGAGGACGCAGATAGGGATCGACCTTTTCACGCATATCGCCGGGAAGGAAACCGAGGCGCTCGCCGGCTTCGACGGCTGGCCGTGAAAGAATTATCCGGTCAACAAAGCCGCCGGACAGGGCAGCGGCGGCCCGGGCAACGGCAATGTAGGTTTTGCCCGTACCTGCCGGACCGGTCGCAAATACCATTTCACGGGTTTCGAGAGCGGACATATACTCACCCTGCAGGGGAGAACGTGCCGAGATAACCCGCCGCGGGGTTTTAATATGAACGCCCTCCGAAATTTTTCCGGATAGCTTTTTAGTATCGCCTTGTTCGATCATGCGGATGGCGCCCTCAACTTCGCCGGGGCCAACGTCCAGGCCTTCTTTCAGTCGCTCATAGAGACTGTCCAGAACCTGGCGTGCACCGTTGCACGCATCTGATTTCCCCGTTAACGCCAGATGATTGCCACGCGGTGTCAGCTCCACATCCAGACGGTCTTCTATGATGGAGAGATGCTGATCGTGTTCGCCGAAAAGCAGCGTAAGCAATCGATTGTCGTCGAAGGTAAGCGTAATGCTGTCGTCGTCAGATGGCGCTGACATTGAGTTCAACGGGTCATCCTTTCCTGATGCGCTGGCGCTTGCTGGAGGGCCTGCGGAACAGCAGCGGTTTCAATTTCACCGGTAATACTGTTGGAGCTGGCAACTTTCACGGAGACATCGACAATGTCACCGATATTGAAACCGTTCGCATCGACGTGCACCGCCTGCAGGTGCGGCGAGCGGCCGACGAGTTGCCCCGGGTTGCGACCAGGTCTTTCCAGCAAAAGCGACAGGGTCTTGCCCACAAACGAACGGTTGAAATCAAGCTGTTGAGCCGACAACAGCTGCTGCAATTGTCGTAAGCGCTCGGACTTTACCTCTTCCGGCACCTGGGAGACCAGCTCTGCTGCCGGCGTGCCCGGGCGGGGCGAATATTTAAACGAGTAAGCCTGGGAGTAGGTCACCGTGCGGATGAGATCGAGTGTTGCCTCAAAATCCGCGTCACTTTCGCCGGGAAAGCCAACGATGAAGTCGGACGAGAGTGCGATTTGCGGACATGCTGTACGAATGTTCTCGATACAGCGGAGATATTCCTCGCAGGTGTGCCGGCGATTCATGGCACGCAGAATGTCATCTGAGCCGGATTGAGCCGGCAAATGCAGATAGGGCATCAACTTGGGGTTCGTGCCGTGCGCCTCGATGAGACCAGGCTCCATATCGCGCGGATGACTGGTCGTGTACCTGATGCGTTCGATGCCGGGGACCTCCGAGACCAGGTCGATCAGGCGGGCCAGCGAGGCGCGAGTGCCGCTCACTTCCTCACCTGAGTAAGCGTTTACGTTCTGCCCCAGCAGGGTCACTTCGCGTACGCCCGCGCCCGCGAGTTCCTCAATTTCTGAGACAATCTGCACTGTGGGACGGGAAAATTCGGCACCCCGGGTATAGGGCACGACACAGAAAGTGCAGAATTTGTCACATCCCTCCTGCACGGTCACAAAGGCTGCCGGCCCACGGGCAAGCAGCCGGGACCTGGAGGGTTTCTCCAGACCTGTGAATTTGTCTTCCGCCGGAAACTCCGTGGCAACAATTCCACTTGCGCCTTGCACAACACTTTCAATCATTTGCGGCAGCTGATGATAGGTCTGGGGACCGAATACAAGGTCAACGACAGGCGCACGCCGAACCATCTCCTCGCCCTCAGCCTGGGCGACACACCCGGCAACCCCGATGATGGTCTCTTCGCCCCCCAGCGCCCGATCTTGCTTGATCTGACGCAAACGGCCGAGATCGGAATAAACCTTCTCTGCTGCCTTTTCGCGAATATGGCAGGTGTTCAGGATGATGACTTCCGCATCAACAGGCTCGGAGACAAGAGAATAGCCTAGCGGCTGCAGGGCGTCGGCCATGCGTTCCGAATCATAGACGTTCATCTGACAACCGTAGGTCTTGATGAACAGATTTTTGCGGGCGCCTTTCATCGGCAGGTCATCATTCCTGAGTTTCGCAACAATATTGCGCTGAACAAGCGGCGTTGCATATACCCGTTACAACACAAAGACAATGAAGATGCGACGGTAGATACCACGAGGCTGCGGGCCCGGGCATCGCTGAAGCAACTGCACCAACCATACCTGCGGGCGGTACAGGGCCCCTACTTCCTGGACGCCTGGCCCGTGATCGCTTCAATGAGACCGTCCCGCACTACCTCTTCGCATTGTGCAGCAAGGAGCTTCCGGTTTCCCGCTTGTGCCACGGTTACAGGTTCGTGAAAGCGGACTTCCACATCGAAGGGACCACGCTTCAATGCTGTCCAGATATGGCTCATCATCTCCATATCACCATACCAGGCAAAATAGGGTCTCTCGCGCCGCCCCATGGGCAGCCCATAGTGGTGCGTATATGCCACGGACACCGGCTGAACCTGCACGAACCGCGTGGCCTCGCTCTCCTCCAACTGCATGTCAGCAGCACCCATGAGAGCACTTTTGAAGGGCAACACCCTGTTGCCATCACTGCTGGTGCCCTCCGGGAACAGCACCAAAATATCACCATTCCCAAGCCTCGCCTGCATGACATCGCGAAACTGGCCGGTCGTGCTGCGCCGGTCACGGTCCACAAACAAGGACCGCTGCAGCCGCGCCAGGGAGCCAAACAGCGGCCAGCCGTTTACTTCCTTCTTTGCCACGAACGAAACAGGCAATACGGCACTCAGGATGGGTATGTCGAGCCAGGACGTATGATTGGCTGCAAGCAGGCACGGGCCTGTGTCGACGGGCGTGCCGGCGATCTTGATGCGGATGCGGAGTACACGGCAGACGTTACGGTGAAACAGACGCGGAAGCTGCACCGCTGCGGATGGTGCGAGTTTCAGCAGAAACCACTGCAGGACCATGAGGGGTGGTGTTACCGTCCCCAAAACCGTCAGGTTTAGCAGCGCACGTGACCGGCTCATGTCCCTCTCAACCCGAGCCGTCCTTGATCTTGATGCAATAGAGTTCGAGGCGATGATCCACGAGACGGTAGCCGAGCTCACGGGCCACGATTTCCTGCAGACGCTCGATCTGTTCGTTGCGGAACTCGATAACCTCTCCGGAATTAAGATCAATCAGGTGATCGTGATGGTCTTCAGTTACCTGCTCATAGCGCGCACGACCGTCCCGAAATTCATGGCGCTCAAGAATGCCTGCATCTTCAAAGAGGCGAACTGTGCGGTAGACCGTTGCGATCGAAATACGATCATCGACCGATGATGCACGGCGATAAAGCTCTTCAACGTCGGGATGATCCTCAGAATCCGCCAGCACCTGGGCAATGACACGGCGCTGCTCGGTCATCCGCATACCCTTGTCGATACACAATTTTTCCAGTCTGTTTGTCATGTTCTCTTACAAGAGTGGCGGCGCGGTTTGTCTGTTGCGGGTTGGTTATAGAGTGCCCGCCCATGTGGTGCAACGCACATGCGCCGGCACGGTGCACGGCTCACACAGGTTTGACCGCTTCGAGGTCACAACGCAGGATGAGAGCATCGGTTTGCCTGCCTGTTACAGAACCATAATAGTCCTTGCGCCGTCCGACCTCAGCAAACCCCAAAGCCTTATAGAGGGAAAGAGCTGCATGATTGTCGGCGGCCACTTCCAGAAGAACCGCCGCCACGGCATTATCTGCCAGGTCCTTTAGGGCCTGCTGAACCAGCGAGCGCGCCAGCCCAAGGCGCCTGAAGGATGGTTCGATGACAAGCGTCAGTATCTCCGCCTCGTCTGCAGCACGGCGTGTGAGAACGAAGCCCGATAGGCTATTGTTTGGCGCCTGGGTGACATGCCAACCGCAAACACCTGCTGCCGACAGCAGGTTTGTAAATTCTTCATTGGACCAGGGGCGTTCAAAAGCCGTGCTGTGCACCCGAGCCAACGCCACGGCATCGGTCGGCGCGCTCTGCACGATCTTACAGGTATCAGATCGGGGCGACATTACACTTTTACTGCGGGCAGCTTTGCATCGGGTGCCCGAAGGTAGAGCGGCTCAGGCGGCATATCAGTTAGCGCACGTATGGCAGCAATGCGTGCAACATTCAGCGCGTCAGGTTGCTGTGGGGCGCGAGCTTCAACACGGAGTTTTGAATGTCCGTCTGCTGCAGCCAAAATTTCGGCACCAGTACCGATCACCGTACAGTCAAGAGAAACAAAAAGCTCGATGGCCCGCTCGGGGCTTAATGCTGCGGGCTTTGATAGTGGCTCCAAACCGGAGGAAAAGCCCTGTGCGTATACTTCGCCACGGCGGGCGTCGGAGGCAACGCCGATATTCAGATCGGAATTCAAATAATCCGCAGCCCCAAACGCCAAAGCTTCGAGCGTCGTGACGCCTACGCAGGGAAGCGCCAACGCCAACGCCATGCCGCGCGCCGCGGCAACCCCGACCCTGACACCGGTAAATGTTCCAGGGCCTATGGTCACCGCAATGCGTTGTAGTTGATCAAAAGAGAGCCCCGCATCGCTCATGACCTTGTCGATCACGCCGTTCAGGACTTCCGCGTGACCACGGGGGCGCGCTTCAATGTGATGGCCCAGGACCCGCACTGAACCGTCGTCCACGGACAGTGCGGCAACGGAACAGGCGGCCATGGCCGTATCGAATGCGAGAATGTGCATGATGTCATCTTACCTGCCGGAATGACCGACCGCGCAACCCGCGACCGGTCCTATCTTGCGATTCCAGGAGGCAGTTGGCTGTGTCAGACCGGCCGGACTTCGGTTATTTCCGGCACAAAGTGGCGCAGCAGATTTTCAATTCCATGCTTGAGCGTCATTGTTGAGCTGGGGCAGCCGGCACAGGCACCACGCATATGAAGAAAAACAATGCCGTCACGATATCCCTGAAAAGCAATATCTCCGCCATCCTGCGCAACTGCGGGGCGCACCCGCGTTTCAAGCAGGTCCTTGATGGTATCGACGATTTCCCCATCGGCTTCATCGAAATCCTCATCTGAAAGACCTTCATCTCCGTCCGCCTGTTCGACGACTGGCTGGCCGGAAACAAAATGCTCCATGATGATGCCGAGGATCGCCGGCTTAAGGTGTTGCCACTCACCATCGTCTTTTGTGACGGCAATGAAATCTGATCCGTAAAATACGCCGCTGATACCTTCGATCTGAAACAGGCGAAGCGCGAGCGGTGAAGAGGCAGCCTCTTCCGGCGCCCGCAAGTCTAGTGTTCCGCCTTCAAGTACCGGACGGCCGGGGATGAACTTCAACGTCGCCGGGTTCGGCGTTGCTTCGGTCTGAATGAACATGATTGGCTCCAAGCAGGCATGATGCCCGTGATTAATCATACAATAGGTCTGCAAGACACCGGTTACAAGGTTTGAACGCCCTCGAGGTCGCCCATAGCTAGTGGGCGAAACCGACAATCTTTCTTATCTCGTCGTAAATTGGCGCTGCAATGGCGCGCGCACGCTCTGCACCATTGCGCAGAATGTCGTCTATGCCCTGGGGATCTGCAAGCAACCTTTGCATTTCTTCACCGATCGGCCCCAGTTTGGAAACGGCCAGATCCGACAGGTCACTCTTGAAAACCTGAAACTGGCTGCCGCCGTATTTCTGCAGAACATCTTCGACGCTCAGATCATCCAGGGCCGCAAAAATGCCGACCAGATTTTCCGCCTCCGGGCGCCCTTCGAGACCTTCTTTTTCGCTCGGCAGGGCTTCAGGATCCGTTTTTGCCTTGCGCACTTTGCGGGCGATCGTGTCCGCATCGTCCGTCAAGTTGATGCGGGACATGTCCGATGCCTCCGACTTGCTCATCTTCCGGGCGCCATCTCGCAGAGACATGACCCGGGTTGCAGGGCCGGCAATCAACGGTTCGGTCAGCGGGAAGAAACCATCCTTGTGGCCGCGTACGGCAATGGCCTCCGCAAAGTCCACATTGAACTTCTGGGCAATATCCCTGCAAAGCTCCAGATGCTGCTTTTGATCGTCTCCCACAGGTACATGGGTTGCCCTGTAAATGAGAATGTCCGCGGCCATGAGTGCTGGATAGGCAAACAGTCCGACCGAGGCGTTTTCGCGGTGCTTGCCGGCCTTCTCCTTGAACTGTGTCATGCGGTTCAGCCAGCCAATCCGGGCGACACAGTTAAAGAGCCAGGCCAATTCGGCATGTTCGGCCACCTGGCTTTGGTTGAAAATGATGTGCTCAACCGGATCGATGCCGCATGAAATGTAAGCAGCGGCAACCTCTCGCGTGTTGTGAAGGAGCTCACGCGGATCCTGCCATACAGTTATCGCGTGCAGATCAACGACGCAGTAAATGCACTCATGCGTCTGCTGCAGTTCAACAAACCTCTTGATCGCACCGAGGTAGTTTCCAAGATGCAGGTTTCCGGTAGGCTGAACGCCTGAGAAAACCCGATTGTGCGGCATTTCCATGAATATCTCCTTCGGGCGCGCTATATGGCCCATTCTGGTGAAGATGCCAAGTAGCGCACTGGCCTGTTGAGGCTCATTTCTAGGATGACTTGCGCCGCAGCTGCCGTTTCAGTTCCCCGAGAGAAGCTGCACCAAGAATTTGCGCCGCGGCAAAAAAGACGATGGCACCTGCCGCCACCAGCAAGGCGAGAACGACAATCCGAACCGGAAGCAGTGTCGCGACGGTGAAATAACCTTCCGCATAGCCCGCCAGAAACCACAAAGCAGCCCCCATGAGAACGCTTGCGAGAAGAATGCGCGGCAAGCGCTGAAGGAGCCGCCGGTCGGCAATGAATTGCCCGCGCCGGGAGAGGGTCACGCCGAGCAGGATGGCGTTTGCCCATCCCGCAAGCGTTGATGCCAGTGCAATGCCAATGTGGCCAATCTGATAGAACATCAACAGGCTGCCGGTTACATTCAAAAGCATACTGATGCCTGCAAAAATCATTGGAGTGCGGGTGTCCTCGCGGGCGAAGAACCCCGGCGAGAAGACCTTGATGAGCACAAAGGACGGTAACCCCAAGGCAAATGCAGACAGAGCCCATGCGGTTGCTTCAGTGTCACTGCTTGAAAACGCCCCACGCTCGAACAACACCTGAACGATCGGCTGTGGAATGGCGATGAGGGCAACCGCTGCAGGGATCGTGAGCAGCATCGAAAATTCCAGGGCGCGGTTTTGACTTTCGTGAACGCCTGTGAAGTCCCGGGCGCCAAGGCGGCGGGACAGGTCCGGCAGCAGCACGACGCCAATGGCAATGCCGACAACCCCAAGCGGCAGCTGATAAACGCGGTCCGCATAGTAAAGGTAGGAAACGGCACTGGCCTGCAAAGTGGCGATCATCGTGCCGATCAGAATATTGATCTGGGTAATGCCCCCGGCAATAACGCCTGGTATCCCCAGGCGCACAAGGCGCCGGACGCCCGGCGTAAGCCGTGGCCGACGCAGACCGAAGGTCATGCCCGCACGATGGCAGGCAAAAACCAGCATCAGAAATTGCAGCACACCGGCAACGGACACGCCCCAGGCCAGAAGCACACCTGTTCGCGGCTCATTTCCCCAGACCAGCAGCAGTGCAGCCAAAAGCACGCTGACCAGAACGATGTTGAGGAGGATGGGCGCCGCTGCTGCCGCCGCGAAGCGGCCCATGGAATTCAGAACACCGCTGAGGAGGGCGACAAGCGACATGAACAAAAGATAGGGAAAGGCAATGCGCGTGAGCAGCACCGCGAGATCAAACTGTTCAGGATTGCCGATAAATCCAGGCGCAGTGGCATAGATCAGCCAGGGCATGGAAATCTCGGCAAGGGCAGTGAACGCGATCAGAGCCGCGAGCAGAACGGAAAATACTTCCTCTCCGAAGCGCCGGGCGCCGGCATTGCCGTCGCTTTCCATACGCTTGGCAAACAGCGGCACGAAGGCTGCGTTAAAGGCGCCTTCGCCAAACAACCTGCGGAAAAGATTTGGAAACCGGAAGGCGACAACAAAGGCATCCGCGATCGGTCCCGTGCCCAAAAGGGCTGCAATCAACATGTCGCGGACGAAGCCCAGCACGCGGCTGATCATCGTGTATCCCCCGACTGTCGCGGCTGAGCGGAGTAGGTTCATCGCGGTTTGCTTAACACTCGAAGATTGTCTGGACGCCTAAAGAATAACGCGAACGCGTAAACACGCCCGTAACGAAAACTGCACAGGAGCTATTCTGCAGCCGCGCCGATTTTTTCCTCAGGCCCCTGCAGCGCGGCAAGAAGACGGCGGCGGATGGCATGTTGCCGATTCTTATTTACAATTTTGGCGCCGGTAAGGTCCGTAACATAGAACACGTCCACGACCCGTTCGCCGAATGTTGTGATGTGTGCGGATCCAATATTGAGATTGAGCTCCGCAAAAGCATTGGTAAGGCTGAAAAGCAGGCCTGTACGGTCCAGGCCGTTGACTTCGATGACAGTGAACTGATTGGAACTTTCATTGTCGATCATTACTGCAGGCTCAACATGAAAGGCGCGCAGGCGTTTTTGTGGGCGGGCTCGTTCCTCCACCAGATCACGCAGGCGCAGTTCACCGTTGAGACCGCGTTCGATCATCTCCGCAATGCGCGTGGCTCTGCGCTCCTCGTCGGCCTTGTTCTTGAATTCGCGCTGCACACGGATCATGTCCAACGCCAGGCCGTCTGAGGTTGTAAAAATCTGCGCACCGGCAATGTTTGCACCGACCGCCGAACAGGCGCCAGTAACAATGGCCAATAATCTCGGGTGGTCCGGAGCGATTATGGTGAGTTCCGTTATTTCCGTGAAATCGTCGGTGGTGACATGCACCAGGACAGCACGCCCCTCGCGCTCTGCCTGAGCGAACAGATGAGCCTGAGCCGCCTGCGTCTTCGTATCAACGCTCAACCAGTAAGGCCCGTAGTGACGCGGCAAATAGGCGTCAATTTCTTTGGCGCTCCAGTGAGCCATGGCTTCACGGAATGCAATCTGAGCCTGGTCGAGGCGCTGTTCCCGGCTGATGCTGACATGGCCACCGCTCAGAACCGGCAAGGTTTCGTGATAAAGGGTTCGTAAAAGTTGCCCTTTCCAGCCGTTCCAGACGCCGGGTCCAACTGCCTTGATGTCGGAAACAGTCAGAACAAGAAGCTGTTTCAGGCGCTCAGGCCCCTGCACTTCGGCGGCAAAGTCGAGAATTGTCTTGTAGTCATTGAGGTCGCGCATCTGGGCATAGTCGCTCATGATCAGATGATGGCGCACCAGCCAGGCAACCATTTCAGTTTCCGCTGCCGTGAGCCCGAGCCGCGGGCACAGGTTCAACGCGACGCGCTCGCCGGCAATCGAATGGCTTTCCTTGCGGCCCTTGGCGATGTCGTGCAGCAGCATTGCCACGTAAAGCGCCCGGCGATGTTCGACCGTGTGAATGATCTCGTTGGCAAGCGGGTGTTCTTCCGCCAGCTCTCCACGCTCGATCTCCGATAAAATCCCGATGCTGCGCAGCAAGTGCTCGTCGACCGTATAGTGGTGGTACATGTTGAACTGCATGAGCGAGACAATACGCCCGAAGTCCGGGATGAAACGCCCGAGCACGCCGGCCTCATTCATGCGGCGCAGAATGTCCTCGGGTGTATTCTTCGACGTCAGTATTTCCAGGAAAAGTCGATTGGCCTCCTCGTTGTTCCGCATCCCAGAATCGATGAGCTTCAGGGACCGTGTAACCAGCTGCAAGGCGTGAGGATGCATAGGTAGGTTATGACGGTCCGAGAGATGGAACAGCCGGATGAGATTGACAGGATCCTTCTCAAAAACATCGTCTGATACGACATTAATGCGGCCTGCCAGCAAGTGAAACACCTCGCCCGCCCCAGCAAGTTTTGCGGAGGAACGGCGAAACCGGTCCAGCATACGACTAAGCGCCGGCGCCTTTTTCATTTCCTGAGCTTCAAGGGCAGCGCAGAATATCCGAGTCAGGTCACCGACATCTTTGGCAACCAGAAAATAGTGCTTCATGAAGCGTTCAACGTGCTTTAGGCCGGCACGCTCCGTGTATCCCAGCCGCTCTGCAAGTTCTGCCTGAAGATCGAAAGAAAGCCTTTCTTCCGCCCTGCCTGAGATGAAATGCAGATGGCAACGCACGGACCACAGAAAGTCCTCACACTTGCGGAAGCGTTTGTATTCCCTGTTGGTGAACACACCCGCGGTGACCAGATCCCGGCCGGACTGCGTGCGATAGCAGTATTTGGCGATCCAAAAGAGGCTGTGGAGATCACGCAAACCGCCCTTGCCGTTTTTCACATCCGGCTCAACCAAATAGCGCGATTGACCCGAGCGCAGGTGCCTGTGATCCCGTTCAGCAAGCTTGGAGGCGATGAACTCCTTGGCGCCATGGGCCATGACTTCATCTTCGTAGCGTTCGAGCAGTTCATCGAACAACGGGCGGTCACCCCAGATATAGCGGGCCTCAAGCACTGCGGTTTCAATGGTTGCATCAGCCTTCGAGAGGCGAACACACTCGGTCACACTGCGGGTGGCGTGGCCGACTTTGAAGCCAAGGTCCCAGAGCATATAGAGCACATACTCGACGACACTTTCACCCCATGCTGTCTGCTTGTAAGGCAGTAGAAACAGAAGGTCGATATCACTGCCCGGCGCCAGGGTGCCGCGTCCATAGCCGCCGACGGCCACAACACCCAATCTTTCCGCCGACGATGGATTTTGCGCCCGGTAGACGTGCGTGACGGCGAAATCATAAATGACTCGGATGATCTCATCTTGCAGTTCAGACAAATTCTGAGCGCATCGTGTGCCGCGCGCATCCTCTGAAAAGCGCACCCTGATCAATTCCCGCGCTTCCGCCACCGTGCTGCGCAGATGCTCCAGAACCCGTCTGCGAAGCTCGGTTTCGTTACGGCCCACCTGATCGTAAAGAGCAGTTAGTTCGGCACGCAAAACCGCGCCATCCAGCGGGATTGAAGGCGCTGTCGGTTTCTGTCCTGATTTGACTTTGCTGTCGGCGTCCAAGGGTCTGTTCCAGCACAGGAGTGTGAACGTTGGCGGTGCAGGTCCAAGCACAGCCCTCAACATGCATTCTAGCAGTTGTTGGTCACTTGTTCTGCAACAGCTGCCGTAATTCGTAAATGAGATCAAGCGCCTCACGTGGCGTCAGTTCATCTGGAAGAATCGAGGAAAGACGCTCTTCCGCCAGCGACGGTCCCGCCTGTGACGCAACCGGGTTGTGCGGCCGCGCTGCCGAAAACAAAGGAAGATCATCAATCAGTTCTGCCGATGAGCTGCTTCGATCGCTTTGTTCCAGAGCCTGGAGAACCTCGCTTGCGCGCTCCACAACAGCGCCAGGCAAACCGGCAAGCTTGGCGACCTGAATGCCGTAGGACCGGTCTGCCGCCCCGGTCCCGACTTCGTGCAGGAAGATGACCTCGCCCTTCCACTCCTTCACTTTCATGGTGGCGTTTGCAAGCTCATCAAGGCGATCGGCCAGGGCCGTCAGTTCGTGAAAGTGGGTTGCAAACAACGCCCGGCAGGCATTGACCTCATGCAGGTGTTCCACGCAGGCCCAGGCTATGGACAGACCATCAAAGGTTGCTGTGCCGCGCCCGATCTCATCGAGGATTACGAGTGAGCGGGGTCCGGACTGGTTCAGGATTGTCGCCGTTTCAACCATTTCGACCATGAAAGTCGACCGCCCACGGGCTAGGTCGTCCGCCGCACCGACGCGGCTGAAGAGGCGGTCGACAATGCCGATGCGGGCAGAACGTGCCGGTACGTAGGAGCCAATCTGGGCGAGAATGGCAATCAGGGCATTCTGGCGCAGGAATGTCGACTTGCCTGCCATGTTTGGACCAGTAAGCAGCCACAGACGCCCTTCCGGCGTTTGCGGTATTTCGGCCCCCTCCTCCCGCATCCGGTCTTTTCTGACACTGTCAGGTGTCAGGTCGCAATCATTGGGTACAAATTCAGCACCACCTGTTTTGGCCAGTGCGTTCTCAACAACCGGGTGACGACCTCCGGTGATTTCAAAGTTCAAGCTGTCGTCAACCTCAGGCCGCACATAGCGTTCAGCTTCGGCAAGTTCAGCCAGTGCGGTCGTTGCGTCGAGCTCGGCAAGAGCCTCGGCAACGGCTCCAAGCATCGTTGCGCGGGCGCTCACGGCGGCCACCAGATCATTAAAAATTTCGAGCTCAATGGCCAGCGATCGTCCGGCGGCCATGGCGATGCGCGATTCAAGTTCGCCAAGTTCAGTGGTGGAAAAGCGCACCACATTGGCCATGGTCTGACGATGGATAAACGTCTCATTTGCCGGGGCCGCCATGAGCTTGTCGCCGTGTTGCGCCGTTACCTCGACAAAAAACCCAAGCACATTGTTGTGCTTTATCTTCAACCCCTTGATACCGGATTGGTCAGCGTAGACGCCCTGGAGAGAAGCGATGACCTTGCGGCTGTCATCGCGCAGGCCCCGTTGCTCATCCAGACCTTCATGATGACCCGCTTGCACGAAGCCGCCATCACGGGCCTGGAGAGGAAGGTCCTGACTTAGTATTTCACTGAGTTGTTGACCCAGTCCTGTGTCATCCAGCAGCAGCGCGCGCGAAATATCCTGCACCGTTGCAGGAACAATCCGGAGATCTGCATCGGAGGAAAGGAGGCGTGCAGCTTCATGGGCGCGCGCCAGCCCCTGTCCGATCGCTGCGAGGTCCCGCGGTCCGCCGCGGCCAACTGTAATCCGGGCCAGAGCCCGGCCAATGTCGGGCGCGGCGCGCAACAGATCGCGGACATCTGAACGGAGAGGTCTCAAGTCGACGAAATGACTTACCGCATCAAGGCGGTGGTTTATGGGGATGGGATCTGTCAGCGGTGCAGACAGCCATTCACCCAGCCGGCGGGCCCCCGCGCCGGTTCTCGTCCGGTCAATCATTGACAACAGGCTTCCCGACGTATCGCCCTGTGTCGTGCGGACGAGCTCAAGATTGGCTCTTGTCGCCGCATCGATCAACATGGTGCGGCCGTGCTGTTGGCGCTGGGGCGGCTTCAACGTCGGCATATTGCCGACCTGGGTCAGCGCGATGTAGTCGATCAGCGCACCAAGCGCACTGACCTCCACACGCTCAAAATCACCAAATGCATCCAATGCCGCGATCGAAAAATGCTCACAGACCCGGCGCTCGGCCATTGTGCTGTCAAATCGCGTGGCCGGAAGCGGAGATATCGATGCGCGCGCATCCTCAAGGGCCCTGCACACCGCAGGATCCTCGTACAAAGTGTCAGAGAGCAGGATCTCGCTGGGATCAAGCCGGGCGATATCTGTTGCAAGGATACCTGGGTTGGATGGTGCAACTGCCAGCATGCCCGTTGATATGTCTGCCCAGGCAACGGCGTAGGCGCTATCGGCCCGGGAGCGTGCAATCGCCATGATAAAATTATGGCGGCGGGTGTCGAGAAGGCTGTCCTCGGTCAGGGTGCCCGGCGTCACCAGCCTAACCACTTCGCGCCGCACCACGGATTTGGCGCCGCGCTTCTTTGCTTCTGCTGGATCTTCGGTCTGTTCACATACAGCGACGCGGTGGCCGGCCTTGATGAGACGCTGCAGATAATCATCGGAAGCGTGGACAGGAACCCCGCACATGGGAATGTCTTCGCCTTGATGCTGGCCGCGCTTTGTGAGCGTTATCCCCAAAGTCGCAGAAGCAGCAACCGCATCATCGAAGAACAACTCATAAAAATCACCCATGCGGTAGAAGAGCAGGCTTTCGGGATGAGCGGCCTTTATCTCCAAATACTGCACCATCATCGGCGTGGCGCGGGCTTGCACTTCTGGCTTCGGCATGTGGCGGTTCATTGCACTTGCGGACGGTTTCTGGAATCTGCAGGCAATCTAGCAAAACCAGCGGCTCTCCTCAGGAAGTATCGGCATTTGTTCACAGGCCATATGCCCCCCGTGCCCGACATGCAGGGCCTTTCATGTTTCTGCGGCATCTAGACAATGCGCCGGTCGTCTCTTTCACCCAATGCCCGGTTGTGATAGTTCAGCCGGCTCACTATTGTGGCTGCAACAGCCATTCATCCCGTCCCGCACAAAATAAAGTAACAATCATGCCGACACAGTTTGACCTGCCCGATAGCAAGAGGGTTCAGTTTACCGACCAGGAAGCCCTGCAGTTTCATCAGCAAGGCAAGCCGGGAAAGCTCGAAATCAAGCCGACCAAGCCGATGGCGA
>JAJFHB010000269.1 GCA_021775795.1 Hyphomicrobiales bacterium
ATGGTCGTGCCTTCAAGCGGATCGAGCGCAATATCAACTGCGGGCCCCTTCCCGGTTCCAACAGTCTCGCCGATATAGAGCATCGGCGCTTCGTCGCGTTCACCCTCGCCGATAACCACCGTGCCCTTGATGTCGAGTGCATTCAGCTCCCGCCGCATTGCGTCTACTGCGGCCTGATCTGCTGCAGCCTCGTCACCTCTGCCGCGCAAGCGCGAAGCCGCTACTGCTGCTCGTTCAGTCACGCGCACCAGTTCAAGCGCGAGTACCCTGTCGAGGGCGCACTCGATTTGTCCCATGTTTCCTCCCCTCTGCCTGCTCCGCGTTCGCGAATGCAGGTGGCTTACAGCCTTTCAATACGTATCATTCTGGGTGCCGACGTAATAGCACCATCGGATTCGATGCACTCAAGCGCCTTGCGAATAGACTTCTCCAAAGTGTCGTGGGTAATCAAGACGACAGGGCGGGTTTCCGCCACACTAGCGTCCTTTGCGCCGTCGATATCCACACTTATTTCCGGCGCACGCTGCACAATGCTCTTCAATGAGATGTCCTGCTCCGCCATACGCGTTGCGATGCCGGCAAATGCACCGGGCCGGTCCTGCACTTCAAGAGCCACATAATAGCCGCCGGCGTGAGCGCGCATGGGTGCAGGTTTGTAAGGTGTCAGGTGCTTGGTCGGACGTCCCAGAGGGGCTTGAATATTTCCAAGCGCGATGTCCACAATATCAGCGGCAACACTTGAGGCCGTGGCGCCCGCACCGGCTCCTTGTCCTTCAAGCATGAGATCCCCGAGGAAATCCCCTGTCACGGCAACGGCGTTGAAGACGCCGTCAACATCGGCAATCGGCGATTTCGCCGGAACGAGCGTTGGGTGTACACGCTGCTCAATGCCTGCGCCGGTATCCTGCGCAACACCGAGCAGCTTTATCTTGTAGCCAAGCTCGCCTGCGACCTGAATGTCCTGAGCTGTAATCCTCTCGATACCTTCGACGTAGACTGAAGAGAAATCCACTTCTGTGCCGAATGCCAGTGATGTCAAAAGCGCCAGCTTGTGGGCCGCATCGAAGCCACCGATGTCAAAGGTCGGATCAGCTTCTGCATAGCCAAGATCCTGAGCCCGTTTCAGCACCACATCAAAATCAGCCCCTTCCTGCTCCATACAGGTCAGGATGTAATTACAGGTGCCGTTCAGGATGCCGTAAATTCTCGTTGCGCGATTGCCGGCAAAGCTTTCCCGCATGGTTTTGACGATCGGTATTCCGCCGGCAACTGCAGCTTCGAAGTTCAAGGCAACACCAGCTGCCTCGGCACTCCGCGCAAGCTCTGTACCGTGATAAGCCAGCAATGCCTTGTTAGCGGTCACCACATGGCGTCCCGAGGCAAGTGCTGCCTCGACAGCGGCTTTGGCGGGTCCATCTTCGCCACCAATGAGTTCCACGAAGACATCAATTTCAGCGTTTCGCGCAAGCTCGGCACAGTCGTCGTACCATTCGTAGGCACTCACATCGATACCGCGGTCGCGACTTCGGTTGCGGGCGGAGACTGCAACAATCTCCATACTGCGCCCACAGCGAGCCTCAATGCTTTCCTGATTTTGCCTGAGCAAATTTATGAGCCCAACACCTACGGTGCCGAGCCCGGCTATCCCAAGCCTAAGAGGATGACCCATATCGAACAGGACCTGTTAGAAAATTATTCCGGAATTTGAGCTGGAATGCCCAATACTACGTGGACATATTTCAGAAATTGCACGATCCGGCAGCCAAATTCAACCGGTCCCTTTGTTTGTGCCAACAAACTCACAGATTGCAAGCACCAAACGGGGAAATATGACGGTTACTCGATAAAAATCTCGAGCCGGTCCGCATCTTCAAGTGCACCAGCAGATTGCCCATTGGATGTCAGCTGTTCCTCTGACGTTCGAAGCTCAAGCTGATCACTCCTTATGCCCAGACCGGTAAGATATTGCGCAGCAGAACTTGTTTCGGCAATCAGACGACGCATGCGCTCACTCGTGACCGCCCGGTCGCCACGCTGTCCGCGCGCGATACCGAAAATATGAATCTTGCCTGCACTGGTGCTGTAGACTTCAGCAACACGCTGCAGCTCAAGTCGTTGCGGACCGTTGAGGGCGATCTGGCCCGGGGCAAAGTGCATGATTGAGGGATCTGTCCTCTCCAATGATGCAGGCGAATCGCTTTCCAGCTGACCTGGCGGCAATGACCCCGTCACAATGTTGTCACTCTGAGTGCTGCCTGAAGACGACACGTTACCCACGGGGGTGAGGCTTTCGGCTTCCGGCAAAGCCAGCGATTCAGGCTGAACGCCTTCAAGCGACAGAGAAGATGCCTCTGTGGTCGTGGCGTCCTGGCGGTTGCCGGTGGGCTCGGGAAGGTCGTTTTAGGTTGGAACTAGTCTGGAGTTTTCTCCTATGGCCACCGGATACTGCTGGGCAGAAGCCACAGCGTCGGCATCACCAATATCCAACTCTCGGGATGTCCGCAGCCTGGCTGCCGGATTTGGCGCCCGGCGGGCTGCGTTGCTGCCCCCAAACCAGTTGAGGAATTCCCAGCGAGTGGTGTCACTGGCCGCTGCCTGGGCGACATATCCTTCTGATGCGGTTGACGAGGTTGAGGCTGAGGTTGTGGTCAGAGTTGCGGATTGCAGCGCACCTGCCGTTGTTTCCGGCGGTGTGATGGACACAGGCCCCGCGACGGTACCGGCCTGCGCGTTGAGAGGTTGTTCAATTGCGGCAACGTAAACTTCCGGCTCGGGCGCAGGAAGCTGTGCTGCCTGGACCGGCTCTGTCGGGTGCGCTGGAAGCGATTCAGTCTGGCGTTCGCGGGTCGTCTGGCAACCGGCCGTCACAATCAGAGCGCACAACAAAAGCCCGGCCCTGACTGTGTTGCCACTGACTTTCGTCTTGACGGAAAATGAGTGTGTCTGCAAAAAACTCTGACGCATCGGTACGCTCCACATAACGCCACGACTGCTTTGAATGGTCGAGGCAACGCCTGGCCCTGCTATACATTCCGCTCAGGCTGGTTATGCTTTGGGCGAATCTTCGGGTGCCAGCGTCGTCCCTATGACACCTGAAACCTGTTAATTGCGGCTTAACCATACGGATTAATGTGCGGCTGAGCCCATTGTGGTTCGACTGAGCCGAAATCATCGATCGAGAGGATTGCTCTCCATGACCAAATCCGAAACACCTGACGACCGGACCTTCAAAATCTCCGACCCGGCGGAGTTTGCGCAGAACATGGCAAAGGTTGCTGAGCGGACCACAAAGCTGTTCGCATCATTTGCATCTCAGGCGTCCGAAAAG
>JAJFHB010000270.1 GCA_021775795.1 Hyphomicrobiales bacterium
AAACCATGATGGGCGTGTTTGACGGTTGAGACCACAAAGCCACGCGTCGACAATTCGCGGACGAGCCGTTCGGTAAGCGTTGTCTTGCCGGAATTCTTATAGCCCGCAATGCCAAAGAGCGCCGCCATCAGGCCGCTTCCCCTGAAAGCAGACGTTCCGCTTTTTCAAGATCATCAGGCCGGTTGGCATTGAAGAACGGGTCAAAAGGTTCAGAGGCAAACTCAACAACCGCAAGCTGATATCGCGCCGTCCAGACATCAACTTTGCGGATGTCCTCGTCGACCATCGCTTTGAGCAGCGCATCGCGTAACTTCACAGGCCAGAGCCCGAACACCGGGTGGTTCCGACCTCGAGAGGAGGCACAAGCCATATCAGCGCCCTCGTCCCTTACGGTGCTTTGAAAGCGCGCCACCACGTCGGCAGGGAAGAACGGTGTGTCGGACGCTGCAGTGACAATCCATTCTGCCTCAGGTGTGTGCTCCAGGCTCCAGTCCATACCCGCAAGCACACCTGCAAGTGGCCCTGCAAACCCGTCAACCGTGTCCGCTGCAACCGGCAGACCGTAGGCTGCAAATCGCTTCGGATCGCCGTTGGCATTCAACACCATGGCGCTGACCTGTCCGCGAAGCCGCTCAATGACATGGTCCAGAATTGGCCTGCCGCCAAGCTGCAACAGCGCCTTGTCGCCCCCACCCATGCGCCGCGCCAATCCGCCGGCCAGGATCACACCGGTCACACCGGCCTGTGCCCCGGAAGCCGCGTTCACGAAGCAAACTCCTTGGCGGAAGCCTTGCGTTGATGCTTTGCGTCTTCTTCTCCAATGGCGGCGGGATCGGCGTCATAGATAAGGCGCTCTTCGCCCGAGAGCACCACAAACCGTTTGCCCCGGGCGCGGCCAATCAACGTAAGGCCGGCTTCCCGCGCAAGATCAACACCCCAGGCTGTGAATCCTGAGCGCGACACGAGGATAGGAATTTCCATCTGAACGCACTTCAGGATCATTTCGGAGGTCAAACGCCCGGTGGTGTAGAAGATCTTGTCCTCAGACGAAACCTTGTTGAGCAGCATGTAGCCGGCGATCTTGTCGACCGCATTGTGACGGCCAACATCTTCCATGTAGACGAGTGGTTTTTCACCCGCGCACAGAACACAGCCATGAATGGCGCCTGCCTTGAGATAAAGCGACGGCGTCGTGTTGATGATTTTCATCAATGCATAAAGCCAGGAAGTCTGAATGCGGGCGTCCGGATTCAGGCGGATTGTATGGAACTGCTCCATGATATCGCCAAACACCGTGCCCTGGGCACAACCCGAGGTGCGTGTCTTCTTCTTGAGTTTTTCTTCGTAGTTGGTTTTCCGTGCAGTGCGCACGACGACGACTTCCAGATCATCGTCGTAATCAACGCCGGTAATCTCGTCATCGCGCAGCAGCATGTTCTGGTTCAGAAGATAGCCAACGCCGAGCATCTCGGGATGATCGCCGATCGTCATCATCGTGACGATTTCCTGAGAGTTCAAAAACAACGTCAGCGGCCGTTCATAGACAACCGGAAGCTCCACCGGCTTGCCCTCATGGTCTATGCCGCGCACGGGACGCGACAGGTTCGGGTCATCCGGGTTAGGGCCAAGCTCAAACAGTGGCGTGCTCATCTGGTCGGTGCTCATACTGTGAGTTTTATCAGGTTGCATTGACACTGGGAACTGTTGCGGAAACTGGCACTCACCGGAAACCAGACTGTAATTTTGCCATTCCGCATTCACCGCTTTCCCAGGTGTGTGAAAAACCGCAAGAGATAGCCGTCAGGATCCTGAACCGCGAATTGACGGTTGCCAGTCTCCATATCGCCTTCCCGGTACCACTTGTCTTCGATGGCCAGATAGAAAGGCCAATCAGCGCCTTCGAGGCGCGAAACAATGGCATCGGCATTGCTCACTTCCATCTGCAGGTTGATGCCGCGGCCATAGGGTTTTTCTGGCGCTGCAGTCCACCAGGCTGTCTCGTCGTCTTCTGCAGTTTCATCAAGCATGATCTGGTTTTGCTCCAGATCAAGATAGGCAAAGCCGTCTTCCGGGCGATCATAGAGAACAGAAAACCCGCAGAGCCCGGCATAGAAAGCAAGACTGCTCTGAAGATCCGAACAGGCAAGTTCTGGCACAAGTTTGGCGTAGAACATGGAAGGAACCCTCAGGCGTGTTCCCAGATCCGTTGTGGCGGCAAATGAAGCGCGACGTCATCGCCAACTCTGATCTGACCTTCACGCTCAACCCAACAGGTGACACCGCGCTTGCCGAGAGCCTTGTTAGCAAACAGCCCACCCTTGCCCGGATGGTATTCCTCGATAACATCACCAGGAAATTTGCAGGGACCGTTTTCCATGTCGACCACAAGCGCTGCACCGCCAGAAAAGATCAGCCGCGATGAAGGTGGCACGAAGGTAAAGTCGGGAATGCCAGACAACAGCAGATTGGCACCGACCCATTCCGGTTCAATTTCGGAGATACCCATCTTGTCGGCCACCTGAGCAAGTTCTTCCTGCGAAAGAACGGAAATCTGGCGCGTGTTCCGAATCTCTGTGCCTTCGGCATATTGCGCTTTGACGCGAACACAACTTTCCCGCGTCAGGCCCGAATGACAATCGCCGTCAAACCCCGCGTAAGTGGCGCGCACTTCTTCAACGCGTCCCTTTTCGAGCGTTGCTTCACGGTCCGGGTTAAACAGCAGCGCTTCGACACGGCCGATAATCTTTGTAGGCTTCAAAATTGGCATGGAACGCGCTTACTCCGCAGCTTCCTGCACCGCCGCTGCTTCAACCCGCGCCGCGCAGAATTTGAACTCGGGAATCTTGCCGAACGGGTCAAGGCTTGGATTGGTCAGTTCATTGGCGGCCGCTTCCACAAAGGCAAAAGGCACAAACACCACGCCTTCGGGAATGGCGCCATCAGCACGCGCAACTATCTCAATGGCACCGCGTCGGGTTGCAATGCGCACCGGATCGCCCGGCTCAAGTCCAAGCTTGCGAATGTCCAGTGGATTTAACTGCGCGCTCGGGCCCGGTTCAATCGCATCGAGATTAGTGGCCCGGCGTGTCATGGCGCCCGTGTGCCAATGCTCAAGCTGCC
>JAJFHB010000028.1 GCA_021775795.1 Hyphomicrobiales bacterium
TATGTCCTCGTCCACGACCAGGAACAGGCGTGCCCAGGGGTCGTCTGCGTGGGTTGCCGCTGCCTCGGACCAGCGTACTTTAAGGTCTTCGACCTGAATCTCGAGGGCAGCCCGCAGCAGGCTGTCGCGTGTTGGAGCGTAATACTGCAGATTGCCCTTTGACATGCCGACACGGCGCGCCACGCTGCCAAGCGATATGGTCGCGTATCCTTCTTCCGACAACAGATTAAGCGTCGCTTTCAGGATTTCGGAGACACGCTCATCTCCCTTTCTGGACCTGGCGCTACGCATGCAGATGTCAGCTCCCTTCCAGTCCCTCGAATGCTGTAACCTTTGAGCGCACCCAATCGGGTAGAGGCCGCGAAGCGTGGGTGTCATTGTCAAAATTTACGAGCACGAGGTTCGCCGAAAAGGCAATCTCTGAGGCCTCGGATTTCTGAACGATCATCATCACCGTCAGACTGCTGCGTCCAAGCGAGGTGACGGCCATGTGAAGGTCAACGGCCTCATCAACCACAACTGGCGCAAAAAACTCGAGCTCAGCCTTGCGCACGACCCAGGCAAAGGTTTCCCATGTCTTCGGGTCGTACATGGAGATGCCAAGAGAGCGGAAGTACTCCGCCTGTACAATTTCGAAATAGTTCAGATAGATGGCATTGAACACCAGCCCTTGCGGGTCACACTCAGACCACCGGGCGCGAATGCTGTGTTTGAATTTCGGGAGCTGTGGAGCCATTGATCGCCATCCTGCCGCAGGCACAATTCAAGTACTGGCAAGTTTGGTGTGTGCGTCAAATTTTGTCAACGTACTAAAAAAATAGGCTATTGACAAAATATACTACTCTGCAAGTCTTGATGGCAAAGAAGACGCTTGCCGCCTGACAAAAGATGAAGGCGGTTCGGCGAGAGGAGGAACCTCATGCAACAGACCGGGAAACCCCAGGATGCGACGGCAATGGAGCGGCATGGAGATGCTCCAAGGCGAATGCCTGGAGAGCACAACCTGCATTGCAAGGATTTGCAAGAACGCGGGGTCTGCATCATCGAGAATGCACTCACAGAAGATGAAATAGGGCTGCTGCTGCCAAGGTTGAAGGAACAATCGGAAGCGGAGTTGGCGCAAGGTGTTACTCACTTCGGTTCGCCGGAACAGCCCGATGAAGCCATCACTCAATGGGTTGCCCTTCTTCCCAACAAAGGGAAGTGTTTCGTCGATCTCTCTCAAGTCCCATCGGTCTATGCCTTGGCCCGCCACTTCATTGGCGAGGCGTGTGTTGTCACCGATCTTTCGGCACGAATTACCAGACCGGGGAGTGCCGCGATGGGGCTGCATACAGATCAATGGTGGCTTCCCGAGCCGGCAATGCCGGATGAACCGGGCGTTCGTGTCGCCTCGATGACGCGCTCCAACGGTCCAACGGCAAAATGTTTTCCGGCAAACCGGCCCATCAACCCCATGGTCGTCATGACGGTACTGTTCGCACTTGAGGACATCACATCTGAGATGGGGCCGACGCGGTTTGTTCCAGGCAGCCATCTGAGTGGGGGACTGCCCGATCCACGCGAAACCTACCCTGAGATTGTCCCGGAAGTTCGCCGCGGCAGTGCCGTTGTGTTCGATGGTCGCATCTGGCATGGAGCGGCCCCCAACCAAAGCGATAAACCCAGGTTCACGGTACTCATCGGCTACACGGGGCCCCAGTTCCGAGCCATCCTGAATTTACCCTATGGACTCAAACCGGAGGTTGCCGCCTCGCTGAGCGATGAGCAGCGTTCTTTGTTTGGTTACAAAGTCTGGAATGGCTACGGTGCGACCGAAGATTACTCAGCGGAATTCGCCACGCCGCAACATGAGAACACTGGCATTTTGAAACCGTGACATTGCCGGACCCGGGCGCTGTGCCATTGGTGCGGCCTTTGTGTGAGTTGTCATTGCGGGAAACCCTGTCCGTGTTTGATTTGCATCCCCGTTTTTGACTTGTATCAATGCCGGGCGTGGTTCCCGAATTAAGATGGTTAGATGAGATAAAACATCATCTTAAGGAGCTTCAATGAACCACAAGCACCGCAAGACACTTCATGCCCTGTTTGCCCATCCAGTGAGTGCCAACATCTCCTCGCGGGCGGTTGAATCTGTGATCCAGGAGTTGGGGGGCACCATTGAACAACGACATGGTGGACGCTGGGGCGTCCGGCTCAATGAACATTTCGCGGAGTTTCATCACGATGCCCACGCCCTGCACCCTGGGCAGGTGCGCAGCATGAGCAAATTTCTCACGGAAGCGGGCGTGGACCCTGAACGCGATTATCCTTTGTGAACGGACAACCCGGACCAAGCCACACCCGGAATTAAGCTATGCGCGCTCGTGACATCATGACGGTGCCGGCAATTTGCGTCACGCCGGATACGAAACTCGTCACCATTGTTGATTTAATGCTGAAACACCGTATCAGCGCCGTGCCGGTGGTGGACCTTGAAGGTGATATTGTCGGGATTGTCTCCGAAGGAGATCTGATGCGCCGGAAGGAACTTGGAATTCCGCCGGAACGCTCATGGTGGCTGCGTGCCCTTGGCGGCAAGGCAATGCTGGCGGACGAATTCGTGAAAGCTCATGCGACAGTGGCCAGTGAGCTGATGACGAGGGATGTCATTGTCATTGGTGAGGATATGCTGCTGCCGGAAATCGCCAAACTACTGGCACGGCGGCGCATAAAAAGAGTGCCTGTTGTAAGCGAGGGCAGGGTTGTTGGAGTTGTCAGCCGTGCCAATCTGCTGCAAGCGCTTTCTCTGGATATAGCAAGCGCTGCACCGCATCCAACTGCCTCGGATCAACAGATCCGCGAACAGATCATGTCTGGCCTTGCCGGTGCCAAGTGGGCCGATACTGCTCACCTTAATCTCGTGGTGCGCGACGGTGTTGTCTATCTGTGGGGTGAAGTTACTTCCAAGTCTCACCGTGAAGCGCTCGTGGCTGCAGCCCGTGACACAGCTGGTGTGAAGGATGTTGTTGACCATACGCAAACTGTACAGATGATCTTTTGAAGCTGGACCACTGGTAAGTCTCCGGTCGATTGCTTATGCCCGAGTGCTCCTGTCGGTTTCAGGCGGTGTCATGGACGAACATTTGAAATGCGTCACTCCGCGCCCTCAAAGGTGATGACCGAGCGGACTGTCTCCCCCTTTTTCATGGCCTCGAAGCCATCATTGATCTCATCGAGGCTGATCTTGCGGCTGACCATGTCGTCGAGGTTGAGGCGCCCGGCAAGATAAAGATCCGCATAGCGGGGCATATCGATGCGAAAACGGTTTGACCCCATGTCGCAACCTTCAATGCTGCGCTCTGCCAGAAAGTGGAGGCCGGGCAGGCTTACTTCCTCGTCCGAACCCATCAGGCCGATAACGACTGCCTTGCCGCCCTTGGAGAGCATCATGAATGCCTGCCGGGCAGTGGCGGAAAGGCCGATTGCCTCGAAACTGTAGTTGACGCCTGCGCCATCGGTCAGATCGAGTATCTGTGCAACCGGATCACCATCGCCCGCGTTGACGGTATCTGTGGCGCCAAACCGGCGCGCGAGGTCCAGCTTATCCGCGTTCGTGTCGATTGCGAAAATGCGCCGGGCACCGCAAATCTGTGCACCCTGAAGGCCGTTCAGACCAAGAGCCCCGCAGCCGATCACGGCAACGGTTGCGCCAGGTTCGACCTTTGCAGGGTTGAACACGG
>JAJFHB010000271.1 GCA_021775795.1 Hyphomicrobiales bacterium
GCAGCCCTCTGGCTGATTGTCGGCCAGTTCTGCGTCAGGCTTGGTCCATCATAATTGATGATCGGCACTTCATTGAGGAAGATCGTGCGCACCGCCTGCTCTTCCGTGGCAATGGCCAGCCCGCTATCATCCTGTGCCGCAACGAGTGGCTTGATGGCCCAACGGTCCTTCGCAAATCCCATGCTCTCAATGTCCGAGATCAGGTACGTAAACACCCCATCTATTTCAGAAATGGAATTTACCAGCGCCTGCGCCTGGCTCATGCCCTGGCTCATACGGTCTGAAATCCAAACAGCAATGAGTTCGCTGTCGTTCTCGGTCATGAACTGATAGCCCTTGCGCTCAAGCCGGTTGCGCCAGGTGAAGTAGTTTGTGATCTGGCCGTTGTGCACAATGGCAACATCGGGAAAGGGCCGCGCCCAGAACGGGTGGCTTGCAGTCGGCGAAACATTCGATTCTGTCGCGAGCCGGGCATGGCCAAGGCCATGCGTGCCGATAAAGTCACGCACTCCGTGCTTGTCTGCCACTTCAGCCGCAGACCCCAGATCCTTGATAATTTCAAGCGAGCGGCCAACTGATTGAACTTCGATGCGTCCGGACATCAAATCCGTATCTCGTGACCATTGAGCCATGTCCTTTGGGTCAGAAATGATCATCCGTACGGACACATGAGTGGAGCGTGCATCGTCCCATGTCGGGTCTTCCAGCAAATCGCTGCCGTGCGCTTTCAGAACTGCCCGGAACTCATCCAGGTCAGTGGACAGCTGCGCCCTGTTGGTTCCCATGGCGCGCACGATGTAACCGTCTGACCGGGGCTCGCCGTAAACCGCAAAGCCCGTGGAATCAGCGCCACGGTGCTCCTGCGCGTCCATCAATTTCACAACGTCTGCACCGACGGCGCCCGGCGTTGATAAAATGCGTCCTGCAATGCCACACATAGCGACCTCCATATTGTTGTGGATACTGTATTCAGTATCCATTATGATCGCAAGAGATAAAGGTGTGGCCTGCGGTAATGAGGTTCTGATTGCGGTTGAAAGCAGGAAGTCGCCTTGAAGTCCAGATCACAGACGACATCCACGCAGCGGTAACAGCGGGAAACCTGTCGAGACTAACATATGTTCAAACAGATCGAAACGCAGCAGAGCAGACTGGCGGATGAAGTGTACCGCCAGATTCTGGACGTTATTCACCTGGGTGGCATTGCGCCCCAGGAGCGCATTGTCCAGGAAAGGCTGGCCAAAGAGCTGAAGGTCAGCCGCACGCCGGTACGCGAGGCCCTTCTGCGATTGGAACAGGAAGGCGTCCTCGTGACCGCCGGCCGCAGCGGTTTCAAAATCCGTGAACTCAGCACAGATGACGTTCGCGAAAGCTATCAGGCGCGCGGCGCAGTGGAAGGCCATGCGGCACGCATCATAGCAACCATGCGGGACCCATCGATCATCGACGAGATCCGTGCGGTGATCGAACGTGAGGAAAACATCGAAGGCGCCGAAGCTGTCGATTATTTCAACGCCAACCGCGCCATTCATCGGACCATCGTTGAGCAGACCCGCAACCGCTACTTGTTGGAAATGTTCGACATCATATGGAACCGGGGAATTTCATATCGCATGTTCGCTGCAATCGAGCGGCTTGATCTGAGCAAGTCGCTCGGCGGCCACATGGCATTGTGCGATGCCATGGAACGCGGCAGCCCGGAAGAAGCCCTGGCGGCAATGCTTGAGCATATTGAAGACGGGCTGGAACTGCAGTTTGAAGCGCTTGCGCTGCTTGACCACTGACACGCTCGCCGGTCGCGGGAAATTGACTGCTGGCTGCGTTGTTGTGTCCGGGCGCTTACACTACCTCTGTCTGCACCTCCAGGATGTCAAAGGAACAGCCCATGACCCGGCCGCCCCTGCCCCCGTTTGATGAAGCAACGGCAACCCAGAAAGTCCGCATGGCGGAAGATGGCTGGAACAGCCGTGACGCTGCGAAAGTAGCGCTCGCCTATACACCCGATAGCGTCTGGCGCAATCGCGCAGAGTTTGTGAAGGGTCGAGACGCCATTGAAGCCTTCCTCAGCCGCAAATGGGACAGAGAACTCGACTATCGTTTGATAAAGGAACTCTGGTCCTGGCAGGGCAACCGTATCGCCGTCCGCTTTGCCTATGAATGGCATGACGACAGCGGTCACTGGTTCCGCTCCTACGGCAATGAAAACTGGGAATTCGATGAGAACGGCCTCATGCGGCACCGTATCGCCAGCATCAACGATCTTCCGATCAGCGACACTGAGCGCTTGTACAAATGGCCCCTTGGACGCCGCCCGGACGAACACCCCGGTCTTTCAGAACTCGGCTTGTAGGCACCTCAACCGCTGGCCAGCATCTCCATGGCCATGTCCCGGTAGATCGAGACAGACCGCACGAACTCATCAATCGGCACGAACTCATCTGGCTGATGGGCAACCGCAAGAGAGCCAGGACCCAGAACAATACCGCTGGCCCCGAGCTTGCGAAAATGAACGAGGTCACATCCGCCCTGGAAACCATCAAGTGGCGTCTCGAAGCCATTGTGGTGCAGACAGGCGCTTTGTGCTGCGGCAACAATTGGATGATCTGCCGGTGTTTCGGTGGCCGGTCCCGTTGTCGGCTTAAAGCCAACGATGTCTGCCGGTGCGCCGCTTTCTCTGGCTGCATCCTCAATCAGACGCCGCAAATCTGCGAGAACTTCGTCTTCATCTTCACCAGGCACCATGCGGCGATCGAGCACGAAATCGCAATGCTCCGGTACCACATTGTCAGCCACCCCTCCCTGCGCCCTGACCACCGTGAGGCTCGCCTGCCCAACCAGATTGTGGGTCTTGTGTTTGACCCGTTCATGCTCGGCGACAATCAACTGCAATAGAGGC
>JAJFHB010000272.1 GCA_021775795.1 Hyphomicrobiales bacterium
GCGCCGCTTGAGACTGTTGGCCAGGCCGTTTGGGGCGAAAGCGGCGATCTGACCGCAGCGATGACAGAAGCGCGCGAGGAAGTTCAGGCATTGCCGCTGGGTGTTGCCCGCGCCCAGGTGCATGAAAACTACATAGTCGCCCAGACAACAGATGGCATTGTCATTGTCGATCAACATGCTGCCCACGAACGGCTGGTCTACGAACGCCTGAAGGCCGAGCTTGAGCAACGTGGTATTGCGCGGCAGCCGTTGCTGGTGCCCGAAATCGTTGATCTCGAGGAAAGCGAGGTCGAACGCCTTATCGAGCGCGCCGATGAGCTGGCACAATTCGGTTTGATCCTGGACAGTTTTGGCCCCGGCGCTGTGGCTGTGCGCGAGGTTCCAGCCTTGCTCGGGTCTTCCGATGTGCAGGGGCTTGTCCGTGATCTTGCCGCCGAGCTCACGGAGATGGACCAGGCGCTGGGCCTGAAGGAGCGCATAGATCACGTGCTGGCGACAGTGGCCTGTCACGGCAGTGTGCGATCAGGCCGGCGGCTCAAGGCTGAAGAAATGGACGCCCTCCTGCGCCAGATGGAAGCAACACCCCATTCCGGGCAATGCAACCACGGCCGACCGACCTATGTGGAGTTGAAGCTCTCCGACATTGAGCGCCTGTTCGGCCGCCGCTGAGCAGAACCCAGAACTCAGAACCCACCGAACCTGAAGATATGCAATGTGGTGTCGCCGTAGGTGCGGCTATCTATGGCAGTCAGGCCGGCAATTGCTTCAATTTCGTTGTCACCGGCCTCCTCGAGAACCACAATGGCTCCCGGCTTCAGCCAGTCGCCCGCAAGCAGCGACCTGATCGCAGCTTCGCCGAGGTGCTTTCCGTAAGGTGGATCGGCAAAGATCAGGTCGAAGGGCGCAAGCGGTGCAAGCTTGCCCATTTGTGTGGCGTCGCGCCGCCAGATTTTCGAGGTGCCAAGCGCGCCCACGGCTTCAGCATTTTGCCGGATGATGCCCCGGGCCTCGGCCGACTGCTCCACGAACAGGCAGAACTCCGCATCCCGGGAAAGGGCTTCGAGGCCAAGAGCACCGGTTCCTGCAAACAGATCGAGAACCCGCGCTCCACCAATCTCGAGTGCGTCAATGCCGTGAGTGAGTATGTTGAACAATGCTTCCCGGGTTCGGTCGCTGGTCGGGCGTATCGCCCGGCCCTTTGGGCCGGAAAGGCGTGCGCCTTTATGTTTTCCGCCGACGATGCGCATTGCTTTTCTTTTCCGGTTTTGCACGGGCGTGGCCTTTTCGGCTCCCGCCAAACTGATCCAGGAGGACGCGTCGCGGAACCTCTTCCACGTCGCTTCGGCCTAGCTCCCCCAACTGAAAGGGGCCATAGGAAACACGTATCAACCGATTGACCGTGAGATTGAAGTGCTCAAGCGCCCGGCGAACCTCGCGGTTTTTGCCTTCCCGCAGGGCCGCCATCAGCCAGACATTGGTACCTTGTGTTCGCTCGACGGTGACATCAATGGCGCCGTATGAGACGCCCTCAATAGTTACGCCTTTTCTCAGACTGTCCATCTGCGATTGCGACAGCCTGCCGTGGGCGCGGACACGGTAACGCCGCAGCCAACCGGTGGCAGGAAGTTCCATGCGGCGGGCGAGTTCACCATCATTGGTGAGCAACAAGAGACCTTCAGAGTTTATGTCCAAGCGCCCCACGGATATCACTCGGGGCAGATGCGGCGGCAGCGTATCGAAAACCGTTGAACGGCCTTCCGGATCATTGTGACTTGTAATCAGTCCGGGAGGCTTGTGGTAGCGCCAGAGGCGGGCGGGTTCTGCCGCACGCAAGGGTTCTCCGTCCACCACCACAATGTCGCTCGAGGTAACATTCAAAGCCGCGCTTTCAATGATCGCGCCGTTGACGACAACACGGCCATTGGTGATCCAGCGTTCCGCCTCCCGGCGTGAGCACAGGCCGGCCCGTGCCATCACTTTCGCGATGCGCTCACCTTTCTCAACGCCGCTCTCGTCAGCTTCTTTCATACCCGTTGTCAAACTCCTTGACCTTTGTGACCTTCAAAGACCAATCTCCCGCCGCTATGTCAAACGAAGATGATGTTTGGGTTGAAATTGCTCTTGCGCAAGCGCACGCCGCTGCAGCACGCGATGAGGTGCCGGTCGGGGCTGTGATCATTGACGCAGAGGGCCGCGAGCTTGCCCGTGCGGGCAACAGAACCCGAGAGTTGAACGATCCGACCGCCCACGCCGAGGTGCTGGCAATTCGCGCCGCCTGTTCAAAACTCGGGGCCGAGCGTCTTTGGGACTGCGATCTCTATGTGACTCTGGAGCCCTGCGCCATGTGTGCAACGGCCATATCGTTCGCCCGTATACGCCGTCTGGTCTATGGCGCTCCGGACGCCAAAATGGGTGGCGTCGCCCATGGCGCCCGCGTTTACGAACAGCCGACCTGCCATCACAGGCCAAGCGTTGACAGCGGTGCCGGCAGTGAGGCGGCAGCGCAGCTGTTGCGCTCCTTCTTCAAAGCTAAACGCGGCTGAAGGCTTCCTCTACCTGGCGTTTTACCTGGTCTTTGACCGGAGCTGCGGCTTCGAGGATTTCCTGAGGCTTGAGGAAATCCAAAAGCTTGAAACCGCCGATGCCCGGTTCGATCAGAATGTCGACGGGGTACTCTGCAAGCTTTGCAGCGACCATTGCATGCTGCATGATGTGGATGCAGCCCATCAGCAGATCTGGGCTGCGTGGGGTGTCACGCTCGCCCTTTTCAACGCCGCCGGTGACATCGACCGCCATTTTCACTTCTGCCCGGTTCTGCAAGAGATCTGAAGGCACTGGATTGATAATACCGCCATCAATCAGAAGTTTGCCCTCCCGGCTCTTTGGAGACAGCAGACTGGGCAGGGCGATGGTCGCCGCGAGCGCCGGTTTTATCGGACCCTCATCCAAAACCACCAGTTCTTTGCCGAAGAAATCTGTAGCTGTAAGCGCCAGCGGAATTTTTGTAAGACGGAAGTCTTCCGCCACACCAGGCGGTAGGACGAGATCGAGCAGCTTTTCACCATCGACGAGATAGGTGTTGAACGGATTGAGATCCAAGACAGCGGTCAGACCCGAAACACCCCCCTGCAGCAGAGTGCCCAGAGCCTTGCGGCGATTGCCCAGCACATCAAGCATGTGATCCTTGAGATCCTTGCCGCTGAGGCCAGAGGCATAGCCAGCGCCGATGAGACCGCCAATACTCGTACCGGCAATGAAACAGGGCCGCACTCCCATTTCGTCCAATGCTTCAAGCACGGCGATATGGGCAATGCCGCGGGCACCGCCACCGCCAAGCGCCAGCGCCAAACTCGGGTGCGGGGTATATGAAGGCGCCTGCCCGCCGGAGGGGGCGATATCCGTCACGAAGCGCCTGCCCGTTGGGCATAACTCCAGGCAACCTGTGCCAGCGGCTGAACCCTCGTGGCCATGGCAGCGGCGTGGGGATTGGAGGCAGTGCCATCTCTGACACGGCCGACAATACCCTGCAGGATGGCGGCAAGACGGAAGAAGTTATAGGCGAAGTAGAAATCAAGATTGTCTATCCGTTCAACTCCAACCCGCCCGCAATAGGCGTCGACATATTCCTCCATGATCGGAATGCCAAGCTCCCGCAAATCAAAGCCGACGAGGCTTCCCGTGCCAGCCCCTCCATCTGTTTGCGGCATCCGCCATTGCATCATGTGATAGGTGAAATCCCCGATCGGATCCCCAAGCGTCGCCAGTTCCCAGTCCAGAACCGCAAGGATTTTGGGTTCTTCAGGATGCAGGATCATGTTGTCGAGCCGGTAATCACCATGCACCAGACTGACGCGGGTGGTCTCAGGGCAGGCGTCCGGCAGCCATGCCATCAAACGGTCCATTTCTGCCACGGCATCGGTTGCAGACAGGCTGTATTGTTCTGACCAACGCTTGATCTGGCGCGCCACATACCCGGTAGGCTTGCCGAAATCAGCCAGGCCCGCGGCCTCATAATCGATGTTGTGCAATTGTGCGAACGTCGTGTTCATGGCGTCGTAGATCCCGCTCCGCTCCTCCGGATTTGATCCCGGAAGGTCCGGTTCCCACAGCACGCGGCCCTCAACACAATCCATGATGTAGAACATGGTGCCCAACACGCCATCGTCCTCACACAGCGCAAAGGGGCGGGCGACAGGGTAGTTCTGTCCATAGAGTGCCGAGATAACGCGAAACTCGCGGTCAACCGCATGAGCAGAAGGGAGCAGCTTGCCCGGTGGCTTGCGGCGCAACACGTAGGTGCCGGAACCAGCTGTAACCTTG
>JAJFHB010000273.1 GCA_021775795.1 Hyphomicrobiales bacterium
ATATAGAGGAAGTCTCGACGTGTTGGTTCGGTGCTATCGGATGCAGCCACGGCAAATCCCCTTTTCCCCATGCCGGTTCCACCGTATTTGGGTGCGATGGATGGTGCAGATCTGCGATTCTGAAGCCCTCAAACGGGCTTCCCAAAAGCGAGGTAAACGCGAGGAAAATCCGCAGAATAGCAACGAAAGCCGCCCACCTGACCGGCACAATACGATGACTCTTTTGACACTCCTGTTTGGGAATGTCCAGACTCTATGCATGTGTCGGCAAAATGTCGCATAAACTACCGCAAACGCGAGACAAAACAGAAAGCAGAGAGCTGGAGAATGCATATAGTCCTCTACCAGCCGGACATTCCGCAGAACACAGGCACAATTCTGCGCCTTGCTGCCTGTCTGGGCATAAAGGTACACATCATAGAACCGGCAGGTTTTGTCTGGTCGGACAAAACTTTGAAGCGTGCCGGTATGGATTACCTCAACAGCGCCGACATCGTTCGCCATAATTCTGCTGAGACGTTCTTTAGAGACAGGCCGGGCGGAAGGTTGGTGCTTCTTTCCACACGAGCAACCGAGCCCTACACCAGTTTCAGGTTCGAGGAGAGCGATCAGTTGCTGCTCGGGCGGGAATCAGCTGGCGTTCCGCAAGATGTTCATGACCGGGCGGATTTTGCATTGTGCATTCCCATGGCTGGAAACATGCGCTCCCTCAATGTCGCAATTGCTGCGGCGATGGTGACAGGGGAAGCGCTGCGGCAAACTGGCGGCTTTCCGCCACTCAACGCTTAGAGCATTGTCGCGTTATGGATCTGCAGCAACAACTCGAAGGCGAAAAGGCTCGCGCCAGCGCCTGGTTTGAATCTCTTCGGAACGATATCTGCGCGGCGTTTGAAAGCCTCGAGGATGACCTTTCCGGGACATTTGCAGAACGGCCGGCCGGTCGTTTTGAGCGCACACCGTGGAAGCGTGATCACGATGGCGGCGGTGGCGTGATGTCAATAATGACAGGCCGCGTGTTTGAAAAGGTCGGGGTACATATCTCGACGGTGCATGGCGAATTCTCACCCGAGTTTCGCGGGCAAATTCCAGGTGCTGAGGAAGACCCACGATTTTGGGCCAGCGGCATCTCGCTAATTGCGCATATGCATAATCCCACTGTTCCAGCCGTGCATATGAACACCCGTTTCGTGGTGACGACCAAATCGTGGTTTGGCGGCGGTGCTGATCTGACACCTGTGCTTGAGGCGCGCCGAACCCAGGAAGATCCCGATACCAAAGCTTTTCATGCGGCCATGGAAGCGGCCTGCGCCGGCCATGAGGTCGCAGATTATCAGCGCTATAAAGAGTGGTGCGATGAGTATTTCTACCTTCCACACCGCAATGAAATGCGTGGTGTCGGCGGGATATTCTTTGACTATCTCGACAGCGGTGATTGGAACGCGGACCTCGCTTTTACGCAAAGCGCGGGCAAGGCGTTTCTGGACATTTATCCCAAGCTGGTTCGCAGCAACATGGATATCTCCTGGACGGCCGAACAACGCGAAGAACAGTTGATCCGGCGAGGCCGCTATGTGGAATTCAACCTTCTCTACGACCGGGGCACGCTGTTCGGTCTCAAGACCGGCGGCAATGTGGATGCGATTCTCTCTTCCATGCCACCCGAAGTAAAATGGCCTTAAGTCCGCTATGGCGGCAATATCCCAGAAAGAAACGATGATGACGATGAACCGAGTGGTGCGGCTGATTGAACGTCCGGTTGGCATGGTGACGAGGTCGTGCTTTTCCTTTGAGGACGAGGCCGTAGCGGAGCCAGGTGAGGGAGAGTTCCGCGTCAAGATTGAATGTATCTCCCTTGACCCGGCCATGCGCGGCTGGATGGCTGAGGGTAAGTCTTACGTGGAGCCTGTTGCACTTGGCGGTGTGATGAGGGCCTTTGCGGCAGGGGTTGTGGACGCCTCAAACAATTCGCAGTTTCAGGTCGGGGAATATGTCACCGGTCTGTTTGGCGTGCAGCAATTCGCCATTTCAGATGGAAACGGTGTGACAAAGGCAAATCCTGAAGTTGCACCGCTTGAAGCCTGGCTTGGAGGCTTGGGCATGCCGGGGTGGACGGCCTATTTCGGTTTGCTTGATGTAGGGGAAGCAAAAGCTGGAGACACGGTTGTTGTTTCCGCTGCATCCGGTGCCGTTGGCTCGGTTGTTGGTCAGATCGCCAAGCTTAAAGGCTGCCGGGCTGTGGGCATTGCCGGGGGGCCGGAAAAGTGCGCCTACCTGGTTGATGAACTTGGCTTTGATGCAGCCGTTGATTACAGGGCGGATGACTTCTTTGCGACGCTGAAGGCGGCAACACCGGATGGTGTTGATGTCTATTTTGAAAATGTCGGCGGTGACATTGGTGATGCTGTTCTTTCTCGCATGAACACGTTTGGACGGGTCGCTGTGTGCGGTCTGATTGCCTATTACAACGCAACATCAGCACCCGATGGCATGAAGAACGTGCGCTCCATTCTGGTCAACCGTCTCAAGATGCAGGGTTTTATCGTCTTCGATTTTGCCAAGGGTATCCCGGCGGCTATGGCTGAGCTTGCAGAGTGGTATCGTGAGGGCAAGATCAAGTTCCGGCAGGATGTTCGGGAGGGCGGCGTCGATGCTTATCCCGAAGTTCTCAATCTGCTCTATACCAGCGGCAACTTCGGCAAGCTGGTTCTTAAAGTCTGAGCCATTAAGCACCGGGGTGTGCTGCCCGTACTATCTGCTTTGGACTACACGCTAATTTAACTGAAAGTCTGGTATTCCCTCACCATGCGCATAGTGGCATGGCCGAAAACTGCCGGGGGCAGCGGCATTTGAGGGCAGAATCATGACTGACGTGAAGTTCCAGCTGGAACGGGTTTTGATCGTAGACGACGATCCTATCCTGAGCGCAATCGTCGAATCTTTCTTCAGAAAACGCGACGCGCGCGACATTCGTTGTGCGGCCAACGGGCGGGCGGCTCTGGACATTGTCGATGAGGTGGATGGGCAAATTGATTTCATCCTCTGCGATCTGAACATGCCCGAACTCGATGGGCTGCAGTTTATGCGCCATCTGAAGAACCGCCAATTTACGGGGCAGATCGCCATTCTCAGTGGCGAACAGGACTCGGTGGTTCGAACCGCGGAGAAACTGGCAAAAGCGCATAGTCTCAACGTGGTCGGGTCACTTGGAAAACCCCTGAAGCTAAACATTCTTGAGGATCTGGTGAGCCGGCTTTCACCGCACGAAGTTACGATCGCAAAGGCTTCGCCGACACTTGCGACTGCCCATGATCTGAAAAATGCACTCATCGGCGGCGATATCGTTCCCTTCTACCAGCCAAAGATAGATGTTGAGAAACGCACTGTGAGCGGGGCCGAAGCGCTGGCCCGCTGGCTGCATCCTAAACTTGGCGTTATCGGGCCGAACTTCTTTCTGCCCATGGCAGAAGACAATGGCCTGATGACGATGCTCACTGAGCGCATGATCTCTTGCGCGATTGCGAACATGTTGAACTGGCAGGAGCGCCGTATTGCTCCCAAAGTGTCGATCAATCTGAGCGCTGAAACCGTCAACAACATAGATTTTCCTGATGAAATCGCCGAGCTGTTTGACGGTGTCGGCCTTGATCGCGGCAAGATGGTCTTTGAAGTCACGGAGCGCCAACTGGTGGCGCGCAACACACATGCTTCAGAGGTGCTCGCGCGTTTGCGGATTATGGGATTCGGCATTTCGATTGATGATTTCGGCACTGGTTATTCGAACATTGAACAGCTGCGTGAATTTCCCTTCACCGAGCTGAAGATTGATCAGTCCTTCATTCGTGAGGCCGCGGAAGACCGGTTTGCGCAAGCAAGCGTGGAGGCAAGTATCAATCTTGGCCGGCAGTTACAGCTGCGGCTGGTGGCTGAAGGTGTCGAAACGGAAGAACAGCTGAACTATGTCAGAGCCAGCGGCATTGACGAAGTGCAGGGTTTCATTTTCGCCCGGCCCATGCCGGCTGATGATTTTCTCGACTGGGTGCTGAACTATGAGGGGCGCCACATGCTGCACCGAAACCCGTCGCGCGTGGCGGCGAGCGGTGGCCTAAACAGCTAGTTCAGTTGTAGCCGTTGCCTTGTACGCTTCTGCCTCAAACCTTGAGGCCGGTGGTGTGCATGAAGTTGTTGTACAGCTGCCGGGAATCCTGATTGAATGTGGACATGTGGGCGTTGGCACCGGCGATCATCTGCTCCAGGCCGCCCTCTCCAAGATTTGCCTCAAGTGCATTTTTGTAGGCGGGAATATCTCCCCACTCCGGCACAGTCGTTGGCGTCAATTCCACATGGTACTGCATCGAAAACGCCTGCGCTCCAAGCGACATGGCCTGAACTTCACAAGCGGGTGACGAGGCCAGCACGTTCACGCCTTCCGGTGCCGTGAGCACTTCGGCACTGTGCCATTGCAGGCATTTTTTTGTGGATTCGAGATTGGCGAGGAACGGGCTCTCAACGCCTTTTTGTGTGAACTCG
>JAJFHB010000274.1 GCA_021775795.1 Hyphomicrobiales bacterium
TGAACGCATGAAGCAGTGTGTAGAGAAAGACCAGGGTCCCAAAGGCTGCAAGATATGAACCAATCGAAGATACGTAGTTCCAGCCGGCGTAGGCGTCAGGATAATCCACATAGCGCCGCGGCATGCCTGCAAGGCCCAGAAAGTGCTGCGGAAAGAACAGCAGGTTCACGCCGATGAAGGTTGTCCAGAAGTGCAGGCGCGCCAGAAACGGGCTGTACATGTATCCCGACATTTTCGGGAACCAGTAATAGAAGCCGGCAAAGATCGCAAAGACCGCACCCAGCGACAGCACATAGTGGAAGTGGGCAACCACATAATAGGTGTCGTGAAGTGAGCGGTCGACACCGGCGTTTGCCAGGACGACGCCCGTAACGCCACCAAGTGTAAACAGGAATATGAAGCCGATTGCCCAGAGCATGGGAGTGCGGAACTCAATCGATCCCCCCCACATTGTCGCAATCCAGGAAAATATCTTCACCCCTGTCGGCACCGCAATGACCATTGTTGCCGCGACGAAATAGGCCTGCGTGTCGACGTCGAGACCAACCGTATACATGTGGTGTGCCCACACGATAAAGCCGATGACACCGATCGCGACCATGGCGTAGGCCATGCCGAGATAGCCAAACACCGGTTTCTTCGAGAATGTCGAAATCACGTGGCTGACGATACCGAAGCCCGGGAGGATGAGAATGTAAACTTCCGGGTGCCCGAAAAACCAGAACAAATGCTGGAAGAGGATTGGGTCCCCGCCGCCTTCAGGATCGAAGAATGTGGTGCCAAAATTACGATCCGTAAGCACCATGGTGATGGCACCGGCAAGGACTGGGAGCGACAGCAGCAACAGGAAGACCGTGACCAGTATCGACCAGACAAAAAGCGGCATCTTGTGCAGGGTCATGCCCGGTGCGCGCATATTGAAAATGGTTGTAATGAAGTTGATGGCACCGAGGATCGACGATGCACCCGCCAGGTGAAGGGACAGAATCGCCAAGTCAACCGCGGGCCCTCCCTGGAAGTCCGGATCACTCGATAGTGGCGCATAGAGCGTCCACCCGCCTCCAACGCCATTGCCGCCTGGAGGTCCTGGCACAAACACCGATATCAAAAGCAGAGCAAAAGCCGGAGGCAGCAGCCAGAAGGACAGATTGTTCATCCGCGGAAAGGCCATGTCAGGCGCACCGATCATGATCGGCATGAACCAGTTGCCAAAGCCGCCGATAAGGGCCGGCATGACCATAAAGAAGATCATGATCAGTCCATGGCCGGTGACGAGCACATTGTAGGTATGCGGGTTGCCGAAGATCTGCATCCCCGGTTCCTGCAACTCCATGCGCATCAAAATGGACATGGTACCGCCGATGAGGCCGGCCAAAATCGCAAACACCAGATACATGGTCCCGATGTCTTTGTGGTTGGTCGAGTAGACGAACCGGCGCCATCCGGTGGGGTGATGTTCGTGATCAGCGTGAGAAGCTTCTGATGCCATGATGGCTTTCCTCGAATTGGTCCTGTTCAATATGGTTTTGTGCAAACCTTAATGACGGTTACGTGCGGTTCTACTGGTGCGATGCATCTGCAAATGTGCCTGACGGCGGCAGCGATGCCTCAAGCGGTGGATATTCATCCTGCATACCGGCAATCCAGGTCTCAAACTCACTTTCGCTTACAACGCGAACGGTGATTGGCATGAAGGCGTGATTGATACCGCAGAGCTCTGAACACTGGCCATGAAAGATGCCGGTCTGTACGGCGCGGAACCAGGTTTCGTTCAGGCGCCCGGGAACAGCGTCCATCTTCACGCCAAAAGATGGCATTGCCCAGTTGTGGAGCACATCTTCTGCGGTGACGATGACGCGGACGGTTGCGTTCACAGGGACAACAATATCCTGATCCACCGTCAGCAGGCGGGGCTGACCTTCTTCGAGATCCGCCTCATCGACCATGTATGATTCAAATTCGCCGACCTGATGATCGGGATACTCATACCGCCAGTGCCATTGATGGCCTGTGGCCTTGATGGTGAAATCAATTTCCGGGAGGTCGCGCTGCAGATAGAGCAGACGGAACGATGGGATGGCGATGACGAGGAGGATGAGGATCGGCGCAATGGTCCAGACCACTTCAATCATCGTGTTATGTGTTGTGCGCGACGGCGTCGGATTGCGCTTTGCGTTGAACCGCACCATCACAATCAAAAGGAGCATCATCACAAAAACGGTGATGATCGTAACGAGGATAAGTACGAAGTTATGAAACTTCTCAATTTCCTGCATCACCGGCGTTACAGCATCCTGAAAGCCAAGTTGCCAGTCCTCGGCAATTCCCGGAGCCGCGATTGCCTCGCCAGCCGAAAGAAAGACCACAACACCGCCCAACATGACGCCCAGAACAGCCAACAGGCCACTTGCGATTCGCATCTTCGCCCAGCTCCCTAAAAACCCGTGGAATCCCCACTCGAAGGATTTGCCTGACCCGACTCTACGGCAACTTCCAAGTCAGTGCATTGTGAGAAGAACCATATTCCACATTCGCCCGCAATCACGCAGCAGCGCGGCAAATTTTCGCGGGACGGACCACTATCCTCTGAAGAATGCAGAATCTGACGTGCGAAGACAGCAATCGGCCCATTTTTGCCTCATTTCTGCAGGTTTTATGGAAACGTCACAAATTGTGCGGGCAGCGGAAACTTCCAGACAAAGCTCGGGCGCAAATTCTTGCGACCATTTGACACAATCGGTTTGGTGCAGGAAAAATAGGGTAAGAGCATAATGGCCGTCGAGCCTGTATGATGACATGGAAGTGATGCTAAGACTCACCCGGCACAGCCAGAACGGTCGCCATTATGCTTTCCGGACGCACAGGGATTGTGCTAGTGGACGGCCGCGGCGGCCGAAAAACAATCAAGATCAACAGAAGCTTAAAGCGAACTCATGATCCAGAACCCATTGATGACCAAATTCACCCGTACGGCAGCAAGCCTTTGCGCCGCCCTCTTTTTTCTGGCCCCCACAGGCAGCCTGGCACAAGAACAGCAGGATGCAGAAGAGGCGCTTGAAAGCGGGACCTATATCGCCGGTTCCCACGGCGATTGGACAATTCGTTGTGTCGGAACAGCGCCGGACGCAGCGACCAGTAGCGATGACGGAGACGGAAAAGGCGATCTTCAGGACGAAGAAGAAGCAAGTGCCGAGGCTGCAGCGACTGAGCGGCCTCAGTGCGTAATGATCCAGATTGCGGTCCACTCCGATGACCCGGAACTCGGCCTGAGCATTGTTGTCGTTCGGCAGCAGATCAATGACGATCTGGTCTCACAGATGCGGATCACGACACCGATCACTGTCTATCTGCCCGCTATGGTCGGGCTCGAGATCGACGGTGCAGCAATCGGTCGGTTGCCTTATGAAGTTTGCTCACCTGCAGGTGTTTGCGTCGCAACTTCCTTCGTCGATGGCGATCTGGAAGCGAAGCTCAGATCGGGTGGCCAGGCACAGTTTTTCCTCAAGGATGTGCGCGGCACAGACGGTATCTTCAACCTGTCGCTTTCGGGCTTTACTGCAGCATTCGAGCAACTTGGCGCTCCGGATTCCTAAGCACAGTTCAACTTGACCCTGTCAACAACCAGCGGAACAGAGCATGACCAGCGAACATCCGGACCAAAGCCTGTTCTTTTCCAACGCCGAACTTGACCGCGCCGGGACAGAACGCATTGTTTCGGATGCATTGTCGGGGTGTGACGACGGTGAACTTTTTCTGGAATACCGCCAGACCGAATCGCTGGTTTTTGACGATGGGCAGCTGAAATCGGCTAATTTCGATACAACCCAGGGCTTCGGATTACGGGCTGTTGCCGGTGAGGCCACGGGTTATGCGCACTCTTCAGAACTATCGGAAGCAGCGCTGAAAAGAGCAGCAGCATCAATTCAGGCTGTTAAGTCAGGATATGATGGCGCTGTGAGCGACGCACCCCCTGGCACTAACCTGTCACTCTATACTGACGCAAATCCGCTCTCGGCTGTTCCTTTCGAAACCAAGGTTCGGTTGCTTCAGGACATCGACGCCTATGCCCGCGGACGCGATGCGAAAGTACGCCAGGTGTCCGTGTCACTCATGGGCGAATGGCAGACAATCGAACTGTTGAGAGCCGATGGATCCATCCGGCGCGACACAAGACCACTTGTCCGCATGAACGTTACTGTGGTTTCGGGAGATGACAGCCGGCAGGAAAGCGGTTCTTACGGCATTGGCGGACGAACACTTTACGACGACATTCTGAGTGCGGAAGGCTGGCGCGATTGTGCAGATGAAGCGCTGAGACAATCCATTGTAAATCTGGATTCGATCGCGGCTCCAGCAGGTGCCATGGATGTTGTCTTAGGCCCCGGCTGGCCTGGGATCCTTCTCCACGAAGCCGTTGGACACGGCCTTGAAGGTGATTTCAACCGCAAGGAAACAAGCGCTTTTGCCGGTCTCATGGGAGAACGTATTGCCTCCCCCGGCGTCACCGTCATTGACGATGGTACCCTGGACAGCAGACGCGGCTCGTTGAGTATTGATGATGAAGGCACACCCACATCGCGAACGACTTTGATTGAAGACGGCATTCTCGTCGGCTTCATGCAGGACAGGCTCAATGCCCGGCTCATGGACAAAGCGCCAACCGGCAACGGCCGCCGGCAATCCTATGCTCACGTTCCCATGCCGCGCATGACAAACACCTACATGCTGTCTGGTTCGCATGAACATGACGAAATTATCGCCTCCGTTGATTCCGGGCTTTACGCGGTTTCATTCGGCGGCGGCCAGGTCGATATTACCAGCGGCAAGTTCGTCTTCAGCTGCACGGAGGCTTACAAGATCGAAGGCGGCAAGATCGGTGCGCCGGTAAAAGGTGCCACGCTGATTGGAAACGGGCCGGACGCGCTGACACGGGTGAGCATGATCGGCAATGACATGCAGCTCGATTCGGGAATCGGCACCTGCGGAAAGGCCGGACAGAGCGTTCCAGTGGGCGTTGGACAGCCAACATTGCGTCTGAACGGCCTGACAGTTGGCGGAACTGCGGCCTAAAAGTCACAGATGTGGCATTATTAACTGGTTTTTTCGGCAGCCACTTACATCACGCATTTAAACACTCTAGCTTGATCCTCGCGGAAAAATGGGGCCGCTGGGGAGATTGACTATGCGTTTTCTTGCGACGATTACAGGTGCGGCGCTCGCCCTGACATTATCGTTGTCGGCAGCACAAGCGGCCTGTTCGTCGGGCGTGTCGCGAACCATTTCGGTTGGCGGGGCCTCCACGGTCAGTTCGACATCAGGACAATTCCGCCCCGGCCGGGCACTGCGGGAGAACGAAGTCGTTCTGACCTTCGACGATGGCCCGATGCCTGGTCCCACAACACGCATTCTGCGTGTGCTCGATGAGCATTGCGTACAGGCAACGTTTTTCGTTGTCGGCGCAATGGCACGCGCCAACCCGCATATCGTTCGGCAAATGGCAGCACGGGGCCACACAGTCGGCACTCATTCGCAGTCTCACGCCAATCTTGCCGATGCTTCCCATGAAGATGCCATCAGGGAAATCAAGCGCGGCTATGCCTCGGTCAGCGCTGCCCTTGGTTCGCAACAGCCTGCGCCGTTCTTTCGTTTTCCCTATCTCGCAAGCACCTCAAGCCTGCTGAGTTATCTTTCAGACAACAACTCGGTCGTTTTCGATGGCCCTCTGATAGACAGCGCCGATTGGCGCGGCGGCTCGAGCGCCTCCATTCGCCAGCGCATACTCTCACAGCTGGAGACGCGCGGACGTGGCGTCATCCTGCTACACGACATCAAATCCGGCACTGCTAACCTGCTCCCGGACCTGTTGGATGATCTTGAAGAGAACGGCTATAAGATTGTGCATCTGGTACCCGCAGGACGGCTTTCGGACACGCTTGTTGCCAGCGGCGGTGGAGATACAAACAGCTCCGTTGCGGCACTGGAAGCAGGCAGCGACAGAAGTTCTTCCAGAACAAGAAACTCGCTAAGCCCCGACAACGTGCGCTAGAACAGCGCCACCTCCCGTTAGTCGCACACGGGCTGCGCAGGGAATGCTCTGCGCTGGAAAACTGACATGTCAGAATCAGAGAGCGTCGCGACACCTGTGCGTGATGCAAAGTTCGTCACCGGATCAACCATGCGTCACGTCGTGGTCATGACGCTGACGAGTTCTATTGGTTTGACCGCCCTATTTTTTGTCGACTTCGCAGACCTTTACTTCATCAGCCTGCTCGGCGAAGAAGAGGTTGCCGGCGCCATCGGGTATGCAGGCGCCATCATCTACTTCAACGTCTCCATCTGCATCGGCCTGACCATTGCGATCTCAGCGCTTGTGTCACGCGCCATTGGCGGGCGACGGGAAAAGGACGCACGACGCCTTGCCGCCAGTACCGTTTTCTTCGCGTTTCTTTTTACCCTGGGCGTATCCGCTGCACTGTGGTTTGCGATTGAGCCGTTGCTGCACGTGCTCGGCGCCGAGGGAGAGGCGTTCGAATTTGGCAAGTCATACGCCCGCATCACTTTGGTTTCATTGCCGCTACTCGGCTTCGGTATGTGCTGCAATGGCATTTTGCGGGCGCTGGGTGCCGCAAAGCTTGCAATGTACACAACGCTTTCGGGCGGCG
>JAJFHB010000275.1 GCA_021775795.1 Hyphomicrobiales bacterium
AGCCAGGATCAAACTCTCAAGTTTGAACCTTAATGCTTACCTGATCAATGTCCTTACGAACGCTTGACCAGATTGATCGCTAAATCGTTTTGACGAGATTCCGCTCAACATCTGAAAGCAAGCTTCCTGATGTTTAGCGAAGTTTATAAAGAGTCGTCGAAACGTAGGACCATCAGCGTTAGGTATGTTCATTCAACTTGAATGAACTCGCTAGGACGCTGCCGCCCACGTTTCTCTTTCTTTCATCCACAATGTCAAAGAGCGCGCTGCAAACCCGAGGGCCGAAAAAGTGCCGAAGACATTTGCCTCCGTCACCGGTGCGGTCCAATGCAAAAAGCAGTTGGCTTTACAAGCGAAACCACAGGGATGCGGTGCACAACGTGTGCTGCCTCGTCCCTGAGGAGATGCGGGTTATAGTTGCCAATGCATGATGGTGTCAAGCGACGATCTCAAAAAAAATCATCTTTTTGCAGAAAAACCGAATCATCCGCTCCTGGACATCCCATGACCGCAATGAAGCCCTGCTGTTTCTATATGTTCGCGGATCATATTATCTCCCCATTTGTCTGCCAATCCGTCTCATGGCTCTAAGGTGGGGCTGCCGTAATATGAATGCCGTTCCCACATAACATGCTTAACCATCGTTAAAGACTTCAATTGTTATGCTGAACAAGAGCTTAACCCGGTTTTGAGCGGTAGGGCTTCAACAAGGGCCGGAGTTCAATGCGGCGAGAATGAGGCAGTCAACGACTAACTCCTTGTTTCGAGCGCGTTTTCACCGCTGAGCCGGCTGGATTTGAGTTGACTTGATTGTAGGGCCGGTGCATCGTGGCGCGGTCTGTTCAGGGGAGGTTGGCGCGCACGCTTGCATTTGACCGGGCGGTGTGGCTTAAACCTTTGTGTAAAGTCGAGAATTGAGGGGACGGGCAGTTTTGTTTTCAAGTAAGTGGAAATCGCACGGCGATGACGAATCCGATCTGGATTCGGCCCCTCACGCCATCGATATCGCGTATCTGGATACGGATCATCACGATCCGTTTCAGGATGAGCAGCCGCACAAAAGTCGTTGGCTGTTAACTACATGCGTGGCTGGTGTTGCCGGTGGCCTGGTAATCGGCGGCGCACTTCTTGGCACCTTCGGTCTTGATCGCACGTTTGGTGGCTTCACCCCGTCTTCAGGGGATTGGGCACAAACTGAATCTGACGACAAGGGCGACCGTATTTACAGCACATTTGAAGGCTCCAGCGTCGTCAGTCGGCGTGATGTGGCTGACATCTTTGCCGAACGCCCCTACATGCGTATTTCCGTTGCTTTCGACCGCGCCGAAGTTTCCGGCGAGCCGTCGGCCAGTTCAACGCTTCTCTCCGCCACGGGCCTCATAGGCTCTCTTGCACCGGATTATCCGGATTCGGATCAGCCCTTGTATCTGCGGCCGGACGTGCTTGACGGCACCAGTGACGAGAACATCGCGACCATCAATAAGTCGTTCATCAGTGCCGATGCTCTTCCCTATGAGGAAACACTTGTTCTTAGCGAAGGACAGACCCTCATGGACGTGCTGCTCGGCAAGGGCACCGCGAAAGAACGGGCCACCAAGCTTGTCCGCGCAATAGATGCCATCTATCCGACCGACCAGCTGCCTGTTGGTATGGAAGTCTCGCTGACGGTTCAGCTGAGCAAGGATCTTGAAGGCAACGACATTGTCGAGCCCATCCGCCTCTCGTTCGTTCCCGAAGAGAGCAAGGAGATCCTCGTTGAAATGAACGAGGACGGCCAGTATCTCAGCCGCGCCATAGACATGGAGTCCGAACAGATCCGGGTTGCCCGTCACCGCTCGGGGGCTCGCATTCGCCGCAGCCTCTATTCCGCGGCAATCGACCAGGGTGTTCCGGAATCCATCATCGTCGAGATGATGCGTATTCACGGATACGATGTGGACTTCCAGCGCGAAATCCGTCCCGGAGACTCGTTTGAAGTGTTCTACGGCGCACCGGATCTCGACAGCGACGAAGCCGAAGGCCGCGATGTCGTGCTCTACAGCGCCCTGACGTTGAGCGAGACGGAGCACGGTTACTTCCGTTTCACTACGCCCGACGATGGCATAACCGATTATTTTGACATCAACGGCCGCAGCGCCACCAAGTTTCTTATGCGCACACCGATCAATGGCGCGCGCGTATCCTCAGGTTACGGCATGCGTCGGCATCCGATCCTTGGATACAACAAGATGCACACCGGGATGGACTTCGCCGCCACCTACGGCACACCCATCAAGGCCGCCGGTGATGGTATTATCGAAGTCATCGGCCGGGTTGGCGCCTACGGAAAATACATTCGTATCCGTCACTCCAATGGTTACCAAACGGCCTATGCACACATGAGCCGGTTCGCCTCCGGTCTTGAAGATGGAAGCCGCATCCGGCAGGGCCAGGTCATCGGCTACGTCGGCTCCACGGGCCGCTCCACTGGCGCTCACCTGCACTACGAAGTACTCGTGAACGGCGACCATGTTGACCCGCAGGCTCTCGATATGCCGACGGGCCGACAGTTAGACGGCGACATTCTCGTTCAATTCACTGAGGAACGGGATCGCATTCTGACACTGCTCGCGCAGGCACCCTCACCGACCCAGGTCGCCCAAGCCGACCAGTAGGTTCTTTGCAGCCTGCGTAATCAAGTACCGTTCCAGTGTATTGCGTAAGCGATGGAGCTGTGATCGTACGCGGGCTCGTCATCGCCACCCTGGTGAATTGGGACTGGAGTAGGATTGCGTGGACAATCAACTGACACTCAACGTTGAAAAGCGGCAGAGCATGCGGATTACCGTGGTGCTCATTTTGGCAATCGGAGCCCTGGTCTTTACCTCAGGGGCACTGGTGCTCATCCTTGCCGGCAGAACCGCTGTGAAAAACACGGTCGAGCTCCTTCACGACACTGCAGAGATCACCATTGAGGCTCTTGAAAAGGATATCGAAACCCACATCCGGCCGGTTGAGAGCATCATCAATCGTTTTGTTCGGATGACGGCAGACGGAGACGTTGACCCGCGCAACACTGACGAGTTTCTTCGCGCCCTCAAGGGTTCTCTGGCCGCGGCCCCGCAAGTCTCCGGCGCGGTGTTTTGGGATCTCAACGGCCGTGAGCATGGCCTGTTTCAGAGCCCCGATGGAGCCTTTCAGGTCGTCTCGTCAGACAACTCTGGCCTTGCCGAAATGCAGGAACTCCTGTCTTCCGACCTCACCACATATCAGACAAGGTGGCGTCCTCCCGCACATGAGGAAGGCCGCACCTACGTCTATGTTTCTGCTGCCTTGTTCGCCAATGATGAGCCGCTCGGCATTCTTGCAGCCGGCGTCTCGCTGGCTGAGTTGTCCCAGTTTGTCAAAAAGACCGGCCACGAGTTCGATATGACCGCGTTCATTCTCTATGGCGAGGATCAGGTTCTCGCCCATCCCGACTTTGAAGACGGTCTGCCGACAAGTGTTGATGACGATACACCTCTCGTACAACTGTCGGATCTGGATGACGACGTCCTGCGTCAGTTCCATTCATCTCCACCGCTGGAACGGGCCCTGGAGCAGGGCTTGATTCTCCGGGAAATTGAAACCGACGACCACGTTAATCTTGTGCTCTCGCGTCAAAGCTGGGCGTTCGGCGAAACGGTTTGGCATATCGGTGTCTATGCCCCGGCAAACACACTTGATGGGCAACTGGTACGGCTTTTGACAACTGTCATCGCGGCCATTGCTGTCGTTGCCCTGTCGATGCTCGCCGCCGTCTTTCTTGCCCGCTATATTTCCCGGCCGATTCGCAAACTTGCCGCCGCCGCCGAATCCATCGGCCGCCTTGAGCTGAGCAACATTGATCGCCTGTCCCGTTCCCGCATCAAGGAACTCGACGATCAGGCCGTGGCCTTCAATCGCATGCTCGAAAGTCTGAAATGGTTTGGCACCTATGTGCCAAAGCGCCTTGTCGACCGGCTCATTTCAGGAAACGTTGATCAGTCCCTTGCTTCCCGCGAAGAGGAACTGACGGTGATGTTCACCGATATCATCGGTTTCACGGCCATGTCGGAAAACATGGCGCCTGCCGATGTGGGGCGATTGTTGAACCATCACTTTGAAACACTCAGCAACTGCATCGAAGCCGAAGGCGGTACACTCGACAAATATATCGGCGATGCGGTGATGGCGTTTTGGGGTGCTCCGGAACATCAGGAAGATCACGCCATGCGCGCCTGCCGAGCCGCACTGCGCATGGCTCAGGCACTTGAAGCCCCCCCAGCCGACGATCTCGACCTGCCGCACGTACGGCTCAAGGTCGCGATTCATACCGGACCGCTTCTGGTCGGTAACATTGGTGCGGCCGCACGCATGAACTATACGGTTATCGGCGATACGGTAAACACCTGCAGCCGCATTGAATCCCTCTGCAGCCAGTTCGATGATGGCAGTGCCGCCATCGTTCTGGTCAGCAATGATACACTTGCGCGTACGGGAGATGACGCTTTCTCCACAGAACCAGCCGGCAGTTTTGAAGTGAAAGGAAGGCGCGAAAAGATCTCCGTTTCGCGCCTTCTGGGATCACAGGTATCTGATACCTAAGTCCACTTACGCGGCGGCTTCGATGACCTGGCCGTTGAGCAAGAGCCCACCCTCTCCGACACTGACGCTGACCTCATCTCCATCGCTTACATCACCTGCAAGGATCAGGTCGGCAAGCGGGTCCTGCAGATACTTCTGGATCACCCGCTTCAATGGGCGGGCGCCGTATGCCGGATCATACCCCTTGTCGCCAAGCCAGTTGCGGGCCTCCGGGGAGAGCTGAATGACCATATGCCGATCATCCAGCAACGCCTGCAGGTGTGCGACTTGCATGTCGACAATGACACTGATCTCGCTGCGGCGAAGGCGCTGGAACAGGAGTATCTCGTCGAGCCTGTTAAGAAACTCAGGCCGAAAACTCGCCCGAACCATTTCCATCACCGGTTCACGAACCGCATCAACATTTTCGTCTTCACCCTGATTGACCAGTATTTCAGCGCCGATGTTGGAAGTCAGGATAATCACCGTATTCCGGAAATCCACCACGTGGCCCTGGCCATCAGTCAAGCGTCCATCATCCAGCACCTGAAGCAGAATGTTGAAGACATCTGGGTGCGCCTTTTCAACTTCATCAAAGAGCACAACCTGGTAGGGCCGACGCCGGACGGCTTCCGTTAAAGCCCCGCCTTCTTCATATCCGACATATCCCGGCGGTGCGCCAATGAGACGGGATACAGAGTGCTTCTCCATATACTCCGACATGTCGAGGCGAATGATCGCCGGGTCATCATCAAACAGAAAGCCGGCAAGTGCCTTGGTCAGTTCCGTCTTGCCAACACCGGTTGGGCCCAGGAACAGAAATGAACCGATCGGCCGCGTCGGATCCTGCAATCCGGCGCGGGCGCGCCGCACAGCTGCAGACACCGCTGTGAGTGCAGCATCCTGTCCAACCACCCGCTTGCTTAAGGCGAGTTCCATGTTCAGAAGCTTTTCCCGCTCACCTTGCAACATGCGGTCAACAGGAATGCCCGTCCACCGCGAGACAATCTGCGCAATATGATCGTCCGATACGGTTTCCTCGACAACGCCTCTGCCGCTTGTTTCCTCATCCTCCATCTCGCGGAGTGATGTTTCCAGCCGCGGTATTGTGGCATAGGTAAGTTCACTGGCACGCTCAAGCTCACCCTCGCGCTGCGCTTGTTCAAGTTCGTTTCGGGCAGCATCAAGTGCTTCCTTGACCCTCTGGGCAGACGAAAGCCTCTCTTTTTCTGCAGACCACTCGGCTGTCAGGGCATCGGCCTTTTCTTCTATGCCAGCCAGATCCTGCTCAAGCTTCTCAAGCCGTTCTGCCGAGGCCGTATCGGTTTCCTTGCGCAGGGCCTCACGTTCAATTTTCAGCTGAATGATGCGCCGGTCGAGCTCGTCAAGTTCCTCCGGCTTACTGTCCACCTGCATGCGCAGACGGCTCGCAGCTTCATCCATCAGATCAATTGCCTTGTCGGGAAGGAACCGATCGGAGATGTAGCGGTTGGAAAGATTTGCAGCCGCTACAAGCGCACTGTCAGAAATGCGGACGCCGTGGTGAAGTTCATACTTCTCCTTTAGGCCACGGAGAATGGATACGGTGTCCTCGACAGAGGGCTCTGCGACAAACACCGGCTGGAATCGCCGTGCAAGTGCTGCGTCTTTTTCGACATTCTTCTTGTACTCATCGAGCGTGGTGGCGCCGACGCAATGCAGTTCGCCTCGTGCGAGGGCCGGCTTTAACAGGTTCGAGGCATCCATCGCCCCTTCTGCCTTTCCAGCACCCACCAGCGTGTGCATCTCGTCGATAAACAAGATGATGCGTCCGTCCGCAGCCGTGACTTCAGACAACACGGCTTTTAGGCGTTCTTCAAACTCGCCGCGGTACTTCGCACCGGCAATGAGCGCGCCCATATCAAGCGACAGCAGACTTTTGTCGCGGAGGCTTTCGGGCACGTCACCATTGACGATGCGCTGGGCAAGACCTTCGGCGATGGCTGTTTTGCCAACACCTGGATCACCAATCAATACCGGATTATTTTTGGTGCGGCGTGAGAGGACCTGAATAGTGCGCCGAATTTCCTCATCCCGGCCAATGACCGGATCAAGTTTGCCATCGCGCGCGACTTCCGTCAGGTCGCGGGAATATCGTTTCAGCGCATCGTAGGCGCTTTCTGCAGATTCGGAATCTGCTGTACGGCCCTGCCGCATTTCATCAATAGATTTGTTCAGCCCGGCTGCCGTCACGCCGGCCTTCTTCAACGCCTTTGCGGCATCGCTATCGGCCTCCAGCGCGATAGCCTGGAGAAAGCGCTCGACGGTGACAAAGCGATCACTGGCTTTTTTTGAGAGTTGCTCGGCTGATTCGAAAAGGCGTGCTGTCGCAGGTGATAGGTAGAGTTGCCCGCCACCGCCGCCGCTCACCTTCGGTTGCTGGCTCAGGCTTTCCGCCACTGCACTGCCCACGGCCAGCGGATCCCCGCCTGCTGCCTGGATCAGGCGCGCCGCCAGTCCTTCGTCATCATCGATGAGGACTTTCAGTATGTGCTCGGGTGTAAATTGTTGATGTCCCTCGCGCAGCGCCAGGGATTGCGCGGACTGGATAAAACCGCGCATGCGTTCTGTGTAAGTCTGCAAGTCCATAATTGCTCTCCTCTCGGCCCGCGACACACCGCTCGATAAAAGACACGGATGGTCACGCCCACCTTCTGCTTACTGCAAAAGTACGACTTTTCAGTTCCCAGTCGAACCGGCAAAACCCACGAAAAGGCATTTTGCCTGCTTCTGATATAGTGTGTTATTTTTACAACACAAGATGGTGCGAGGGGGGATTTGATATCTCAAGTGCACCACTGCGCCACAGGGGTGTGATTGCTGCCTGCTCAAGGCAAGCCAAGTACCACCGGGCGCACTCTTTCAGGACAAGTCGGAATTGAATACACGCGCATTCTCAAATGACAGTGTTTCAGGTCAATTGGGAACAGCACTGGATCAAGTGTAAATTCGCCAGGCGGTCGGGCAGAGCCTAGCTCGCATCGCGAACTTCTTCTTCAACTTCATCACCCGGCTGCTCACTGCCACTGGAGGTGTCGTCGACACTCTCGTCTGATGCTACGGGAGGTTCTGGAGCTTCTGGAGCATCTGAAACTTCATCCGGAGTTGATGCTTCCAGTTGTACCTCCTCAACTTTGTCGGCACCATTTTCCTGAGCTTCCGAAGTTGCCGGTGTTTCCTGCACTTCCGCACTTTTGGCGTCGGCGTTCTCTTCGCCGTTGGCGACGCCGTTTGCGGATCCATTTGGCCGGGACCCTCCATCACCCCGTTCAGAATGGCGGCCTCTGCCATTGCGCGCAGGCTGCGCGGGTTGCTCAGTCTGCTCCGGTGCACAGGCGGCCTGTTGCGCCTGTTGTTGGGCCTGCTGCGCGTTTGCTGCTGCAATAAGACGGAGATAATGCTCGGCGTGCTGCAGATAGTTTTCTGCCGAAACCGGATCGCCGCTTGTAAGCGAATCTCGTGAAAGGATCTGATATTTCTCGGCTATGTGTGAGGCATTACCGCGGATTTTTACATCCGGCCCATTGCTCTCGAACACGCGGTTCACCGAATTCGTCTGGCGTCGGCCGCGGCCTCTATTCTTCTTGTTGTTGCTATGTTGCCCCTGCCTCATTGCATCCACGCTTCATTCATTGCCACAAAATCCATAATATTTCTCACGCGATCGTTTCAGTCTTGCCGGCGTATCCAGAGCCCCTTGCAATCCATAACAGGCATTAACCGGCTCCGCCGCGTCCCGCATTTTTTCGGAACGCTGCCGCCGTCATGCCTCAACGGACTGAGCATCAACCTCAAAATCAAACACAACCAATGCAGCGCTTTGATCGTGAACACGATCATGGGCGAAGTTCAGAAATGGAGGCTACCTGGGTCTAAACGGTTCCGGGTTCGAACGTATCATCGTTTGACAACCCCGCCCTGCTTTGGGTTCGTCGTCCGCAGCAAAGCCCTGATGTCCGTGACCTCAAACTAGCCGTTCGCCAACGCTTTTCCAACCCCTTTTTTACCTCAGCTCACAGCTGTGAATATCGCGCTCTCACGCATCGCGGGATCCCGGAAAGATCAGCTTTCATCGCGTCAGCCTGATCGCCCAGCGTGAAGCCTGCGTCGACCAACAAAGAGGCCACATCAGCTTCCTGACCACAGCCAAACTCAACCACAAACCAGCCGTTGGGTTTGAGAAGTTGCGGTACCTGGAGCGCCAGTATTCGATAGGGATCAAGGCCATCCTCTCCCCCATCCAACGCCAGGTGCGGTTCGTGTTTCGCCACCTCTGGCTGAAGTTGCAGAAGGTCATGGGATCTGATGTAGGGTGGGTTGGCTACGATGAGATCGAACTGAGTTTCAACCGCCGACAGCCAGTTCCCGCATACGAACTGCGCCCGTGATGAGACACCATTTCGTCTTGCATTGCGGCGCGCAACACAAAGCGCATCGGCGCTGAGATCAATCCCCACACCCAGTGCGCCTGGCCATTCGCTCAACAGTGCTGTCAGAAGACAACCCGTACCGGTGCCGAGGTCCGCAATGTGCAAGCCAGCCTCAATTCCGCGGTCGCCTGCAGCCGGGGTCTCAAGGCAAAATTCCACCAGCGTTTCACTGTCTGGACGCGGATCAAGGGTTGCTTCTGAGAGTTCAAACTCGAGGCCCCAGAATTCCCTCATGCCGACAATACGGGAGACCGGTTCACGTTGGACCCGCCGTTGTATCGCGGTTGCCACCGATCTGGCCGCTTCTTCCTCGACCTGGTGGTCGCGGCGGCCAATTACATCTGCGGTTTCAATGTTCAATATGGCAGACACAAGCACTCTAGCGTCCAGTTCTGCATTTGGAATGTTGTGGCTGCGAAGGCAATTGCGCGCCGCATCGAAAAGGCTACCAACGGTAGCACTCTCCGCTGCATGATCACGCATCGCCGCTGCTTTCCACCGCAGCCAGCTGCCGCGCCTGAAAGTCCGTGACCAGTGCGTCAACCAGTTCGTCCAGCGCTTCGCCTGCCAGAATTTTTTCCAGCTTGTATAGCGTCAGGTTGATGCGGTGATCAGAGACCCGGCCCTGCGGATAATTGTAAGTCCTGATACGCTCAGAACGATCACCCGATCCGACTTGTTCCCGGCGGTCCGCTGCACGCGCATCATCAATTCGTTGCCGCTCCGCCTCGTATAAACGAGCCCGCAACACCTTCATGGCCTTGGCCCGGTTCTTGTGTTGCGATTTTTCATCCTGCTGCGAGACCACGATTCCTGACGGCAGGTGAGTGATTCTCACCGCGCTGTCTGTGGTGTTGACCGACTGGCCGCCTGGCCCGCTGGCCCGGAACACATCAACACGAAGATCCTTTTCCTCAATATCCACATCGACTTCTTCGGCTTCCGGCAGAACCGCAACCGTCGCGGCGGAAGTATGAATGCGGCCGCCTGACTCAGTTTCAGGCACACGCTGTACACGGTGAACGCCGGATTCAAATTTAAACCTGGCGAACACACCGCGGCCGTTCACCGAGGCGATGACTTCCTTGTATCCACCCATGTCCGATTCGCTTGCGGACATGAGTTCCACCTTCCACTTTCGGGCCTCAGCATAACGCTGGTACATGCGGAAGAGGTCGCCGACAAAAAGCGCGGCTTCCTCGCCGCCCGTGCCCGCGCGAATTTCCAGAATGGCACTGCGGTCATCGGCCTTGTCGCGCGGCAGGAGAAGGAATTTGAGATCTTTGGAAATGCTCTCTATGCGGTCTTCGAGCGCTGCAAGTTCGTCCTTGGCAAACGCTGTCATTTCCTCATCACTATCGGGGTCGGCAATGATCTCCCGAAGATCTTCACACTCTGTCTCGGTATCACGTAATCGGCGCGCCGCTTCCACCACGGGCGTCAGGTCCGAATACTCCTTGGACAGGCGCACAAATTCCTCGGGATCGGGAGCAGCTGCCAGCTGCTCTTCGATAGCAACGAACCGTGCGATTACACTTTCGAGTTTATCACTCGCAAACATGAGCCTGCGGCTTATCCCGGACTGCGCACAGTCCGTTTCTTGTTGTTATGAATTCCGACCGACTGTCCGCCGATCACTCAGCCATCAGCGCTATTCATCGCACCAATGTCGAGCGGGCGGCCGACAACAATTTCACCAGGAGCACCTAACGCGCCCTTGTCGCGACCGTCAATCGAATAGTCGAGAGCGCCTCCATCGCGCGCTATGAGAACCAGACCATCCATGTCGGGAACGCGATAGCTGTCCCCGGTCTGCATTGTCCGCGTAATCATGATGCGTCCTTCCGCATCCTCAATACGAATCCACACAGGCCGCCTTGCGATCAGGATGATTCGGGCGCTTTCATTTTCCGCGCCGTAAACAATGCCCAACGCGGTTTGCTCGCCGACAGATTCCTCTTCCGTCACATGCTGGCGGATGAACTCCGTCAAACGGCTTGCATCATCAATATTTTCATCGTCACCGGGTGCCGGCGCAACAGCGTCAAGGTCAGCGGGTTGCAGTCCTGTATCGGGAACCGGCTCGGAGCCGTCGTCGAAACCTTCCTGTCGAACAATGACAGTCGGCACCGCATCATCGAGAATTTCTTCAATGGCGTCGGCGGCCTCCTGCAGCGAGGCAGAAGGCGCATTCGGGTCCACCGATCCTGTTTCAATGGGATCGCTTTGAGCTTCAGCGACAGCACTGGGTTCAGTCTCCAGCGGCGCTTCTGCAAGCCCATCGGTCATGTTGTTCAATACGCCGGGCACCGCATACCAGATGATACCCGTCATCACGGCCAGAAAAGCTGTGCTTGCGGCGACAAGCACAAACATCTTCGAGCGTTCGCCGCGGCGGTTTTCTGTGCGCGCCGGTGCAGATTGACTTAGCAGACCCTTATACTGTTCCAGCAAAGGATCCGCTTCGAGACCAAGAAATTCAGCGTAGACCCGGATGTAACCCAGAATGTAAGACTGGGCCGGCAGATCCTGCAGCACACCCATCTCGATGGCATGCAGATATTTGGCGCTGATGTGGGTTTCCAACGCCGCGTCCGCAAGGGTCTTGCCTCGCTGTTCGCGCTCGCGTTGCAGGAACCAGCCTGTTTCACCAGCCGGATCACCGTGTCCATCAGGCTTACGCCGATAGGTCACACTGTTGGATTCTTCTGTGCTCGATGGCCTCAAATTCAGAGTCATCGGTTCGCATATTCCTGCGTGGTCATTCCGCCGCTGCGACTTAATCGCAAAACTACGTCGCGGGAAGCGGCCCAAATACCCCGCGCGATTCAACACACAGAATCACTTACAATTATTAAGAAATAGCTCACAATCTGGTGGCACGGCAAGCGTTCACACCGAAATATTGTGCGCCTGCGCAAACGCCTGCAGATGCGGCCTGACACTGTGATCAGGCAAATCGAGCAAATTCAGGGTCAGATTTTCGATCTCCTGCGCATCCAACTCGAGGATCATTTGCTTGATTGGGCCAATCGCAGCCGGTGTCATTGATATCGACCTAAAGCCGAGACCGATGAGTGCCATGGCCTCAAGGGGTCTTCCTGCCATCTCGCCACAAAGGGCAAGAGGTACATTATGGTCGTTGGCCATGACCACGATCTGTCGGAGTGCCGTCAGCACCGCAGGGCTCAGCGGATCATAGCGCCCTGCAAGACGCGGATGGTCGCGGTCACTTGCAAACAGGAACTGGCATAGATCGTTACTGCCCACAGAAACAAAATCAGTCAGCTTTAAAAGCGCCGGCAGCTGCCAGATCAGGGCCGGCACTTCGATCATCGCGCCAATGCGCACGCGAGAAGGCATCGCGTGACCGCGGTCCAGCAGAAACTGTTTCTGTTCGTCCACGAGCAATTTTGCCTGCCGGAACTCATCGACCTCGGAGATCATCGGAAACATGACGCTCAATTCGCGCCCGGCAGCTGCCCGCAACAATGCCCGGGCCTGCGACTTCAGCAGAGCCGGGCGATCGAGCGCCATTCGCACTGCGCGCCACCCGAGTGCCGGGTTGGTTTCCTTTGCCTGCGCCATGAACGGCAAAACCTTGTCCGCACCGATATCCAGAGATCTGAACACCACAGGTTTGCCGTCAGCATGATCCAGCACGGTGCGATAATAATCCGTCTGGGCATCAAGACGAGGAAACGTCGATGCGATCATAAATTGCAATTCGGTTCGGAAAAGCCCGACACCATCGGCGCCGGAATCGCTCAGATAGGGCAAGTCCACCGGCAGGCCGGCATTGACGAGAAGAGAAATCCGAACTCCGTCCCGTGTCAGCGGTTCCCGCTCGCGCAGCTTTTCGAACTGGGCCTGGCGCTTTGCTTTGAACTTTACCTTTTCTGCATAAGCCTGCTCAACATCGGCGGAAGGTCTCAGGTACACAGAGCCCGTGTCACCATCCGCAATAAGCGCTTCATTCGGGCTTGCCAGATCGAGGAGGTCGGGCACTTGTCCGACCATGGGAATGCGCAAGGCCCGGGCGACAATCGCCACGTGACTGTTATGAGAACCTTCCTCCAGCACCAGGCCACGAAGGCGCTCTCTGTCATAGTCGAGCAGTTCCGCAGGTCCCATATTGCGGGCAATCAGAATGGTGTCCCTGGGCAGGTTGCCTGCCGCTGCAGTTTCATAGCGTCCGACCAGGACACGCAGCAATCTGTTTGCAAGGTCATCCAGGTCGTGCATGCGCTCGCGCAAATAAAGGTCCGTCTGCCGGCCCATGCGCACACGGTTTTCACTTTGTACCCGTTCAACCGCAGCTTCTGCAGTGAGCCCGGTTGACACCGCCTCACGCATCTTTGTTGCCCATCCCCTGTCACGGGCAAACATTCTGTAAGTGTCCAGCACTTCATGATGCTCGCCACCGCGCGCGACATCTGCACGCGAGAACATCTGATCAATAGACGTCTGGAGTTGCTCTAGGCCCTTATCAAGTCGCTCAAGTTCAACACCGGTATTTTCCGCGATCGGATTACCGATTTCGATCCGCGGCTGATGCAGCACAACGTGACCGAGGGCAATACCATCGGCCAGCGCCAAACCCTCAAAGTGCCTGGAACGGTGGCCGGTAACTTCCAGCTCCACATCACGGGCCGCTTCATCAAGTTCGCCGGACGCAACAATTTCAGCCAGCACCATGGACGTCGTCTGAAGTGCCTCGACTTCCTCGTCGGTGTAATTGCGATAGGCGCGGTTCTGGACGACCAGGACGCCAACCGCGTGGCCGGAGCGTAACACCGGGACACCAAGGAACGAGTGATAGGCCTCTTCACCGGTTTCCGGGCGATAGGCAAATTGCGGATGAGACTGAGCATCGGTGAGATTCAGCGGTCTGGCATCGCCGGCAATCAGGCCGACAAGTCCTTCCCCGACTTTTAACTGCGTTTCGTGGACAGCTTCGGGGTTAAGGCCTTCGGTAGCGAACAGCTCAAGCACACCGCCATGCCGCAAGAGATATATCGAGCAAACTTCCGCGACCATGTTCGCCGCAATAAGAACGACAATACGGTCGAGACGATTCTGTGCGGTTTCCGTCTCCGCCATGACCTCGCGGAGTTGTCTCAGGAGAACTCGCGGGCCGATGGCAGCAAGCGACATTAGCCCGATCTTTCCTTCACTACTGGCATCATTCGCCAGATCATCTCTTGTCGTTTGAGCAGCATCGTCAATCCCGACACGAATGGTTACTCAGCATCCAGCCCATAGGCCGAGTGCAAAGCCCGCACCGCCAGTTCCGTATAGGCCGCATCGATCAATATGCTGATCTTTATTTCAGACGTTGTGATGGCCTGAATGTTAATGCCCTTGTCGGCCAGCACCTGAAACATCTGCGCAGCAACACCTGCATGGGATCTCATGCCGATACCGATAACCGAAACCTTCACAACATCAGTTGATCCCATTAGGTCCTGATAGCCGATATCACCCTTTGCTTCCTCAATGACGGCCATCGCACGCTGCAGATCATCATCCGCGACCGTAAAGGTAAGATCGGTTCTTTGGCCGTCTTCGGAGACGTTCTGCACGATCATGTCGACATTGATGTTTGCACTCGATAGCGGCCCAAATATGCGCGCCGCCACACCAGGCTTGTCGTCCACTTTCAGCAACGTGACTTTCGCCTCATCCTTGGAATACGCGATGCCGCTGACAACTTGCTGTTCCACGATATCTTCCTCACCGCAAACAAGTGTGCCCGGACCATAGTTGTGATCCTGTGTTTCAAACGGCCCTTCCGGCGGATCGAAACTTGAACGCACCTGAACTGGCACTTGATTGACCATGGCCATTTCAACGGACCGGGTCTGCAAAACTTTGGCACCAAGGGATGCCATTTCCAGCATTTCTTCGTAGGCAATACGGCTCAGCTTTTGAGCTTTTGTAACAATTCGCGGGTCAGTCGTATAGACGCCATCGACATCCGTATAGATGTCACAGCGCCCGCGCAGCGCCGCTGCAAGAGCAACCGCGCTCGTGTCGGAGCCGCCGCGTCCAAGAGTGGTCACCCGGCCATCCGGGCTGACACCTTGAAAACCCGCCACGACGGCAACCTGACCCTCCGACATGCGACGGTCCATTTCCTCAATATCAATACCTTCTATGCGCGCGGCTCCATGCACGTCGTTGGTGCGCATGGGGATTTGCCAGCCAAGCCAGGAACGCGCTGAGATGCCCATGCCCTGCAGGGTAATGGCGAGCAGTCCCGATGTAATCTGCTCTCCAGCTGAGACGACACAATCATACTCGCGCGCGTCGTGCATCATGGAGGCTTCTCGTGTCCAGGCAACCAGCTGATCCGTCGTGCCTGCCATGGCGGATACCACCACGGCGACCTCATTGCCGGCCTTTACCTCACGTTCCACATGGCGGGCAACGTTGCGGATCCTTTCAAGGTCGGCAACAGACGTCCCACCGAATTTCATCACCAAACGGGTCACTACTCAGCATTCCATATGTTCTTGGACCGCCAGCCAGCCGTCCGGGCGGTCAATCGACAACACAATTATTCCAGGCACAATCGTACAGATCTGACGCGCGCTTCTCTTACTCTGGCGCCCGGGCATATGCAACCGCAGGCTTGCCGGTAACCGCACCATGGCGGCGGCAACTTGACAAACGGCAACCTCAGTGCCCATCAATGAATACCCCGTGATGACGAGATTGCAACATAAGGCCGGGTCCAATGCAGGCAGCAGCGAAACAAAGCTCAAGCATCGTTGATGCAGAAGTCGAGAAATTCTCGGCTCTGGCGGCTGAGTGGTGGGATCCGCAGGGGAAGTTTGCGGTTCTGCATAAATTCAATCCCGTCCGCCTCGCCTACATTCGTGAGCACGTGTGTGCCCGATTTGGCCGCGATGAGGACATACGAACACCGTTCCAGGGTTTGCGCTTTCTCGACATAGGGTGCGGTGGCGGGTTGCTTTGTGAGCCAATGACAAGGCTCGGCGCCGACGTCGTCGGGGCGGATGCCTCGGCAAAAAATATCGCCACAGCCAGCACCCATGCAAAACAACAAAATCTTGCCATCGACTACCGCGCCTGCACGGCAGAAGAGCTTCACGCCGCCGGCGAACAGTTCGACATCGTCTTGAACATGGAAGTCATCGAACACGTTGCCGACGTTGAAGCCTTTGTTGCTTCGTGTGCCGGCATGGTCAAACCGGGAGGTTTGATGTTCGTGGCAACGCTCAATCGCACCTTGAAGGCGTTTGCGCTTGCCATTGTTGGCGCGGAATATGTCCTGGGCTGGTTACCGCGGGGAACCCATGAGTGGGAAAAATTCGTGACCCCGCAAGAACTGGAAACAGCACTTTCCAGCGCTGGCATGACCATCCGCAACAAATCGGGCGTCCTCTACAACCCGCTCGCCGACACCTGGCGCCGCTCCAAAGACATGGACGTCAACTACATGCTGGTCGCCGGCAAGTCCGCAGTCTGAGTATCAGACCTCGTCGATGAGATCCCCGAACTGCTCAAAGAAGCCATCAAAAGCCGTACAGAAATCATCAAGGTCCGTGTCCGTGAGGGCAAGAGACAACGACATGTAACCACGGGCCGCCAGATAGAAACCGCGCTCAAGCATTTCCAAATGGAACAGACTGCGCGCCTCGGGGCGGGTATGGACCCCGTCATAGGGATTGTTGATCGGGCTCTTCTGGAAATGAATCACCAGAATGGTGCCATAACCCTTCACCTGGGCCGTGGCGCCCCGGGCGGCGATGATAGCGTTCAAACGATCCCGGAACGCATTGCCACGCTGGCACTGAGCATCAGCAACATCCTCGGTAAAGACATGCTTGAGGCCGGCAATTCCTGCAGTCATTGACAGCACGTTGTTGTTGAAGGTGCCTGCGTGGGGAACCGCATCGGGATTGCGCGGGTCAAAGACATGCATGATGTCACCACGTCCGCCAAAGGCGCCGAATGTCAGGCCACCGCCCAGATATTTACCGAGCGTCGTCATATCAGGCGTGACACCCAGCTCTCCCTGCAGTCCGCCTCTGCCCATACGCGAAGTCATCACTTCATCGAAGATGAGGACAATCCCGTGTTCATCGGCAAAATCGCGCAGCCCTTGCAGAAAAGCCGGCTCACTAACAATGCCGCCACCGCCGCCTGCCATCGGCTCAAGTAGAATGGCTGCTATCTCGTGTTCCTGGCCCTTGGCTGCTGCAAGCGTGCGTTCGAGATTGTTATAGACACCATAAACATAGTCGAACGGCACATTCACCCGTGCCGCATAAGGCGCCATGTAAAGCACTCCACCATGATAGGCGCCTTCCATGACCAGAATTTTATCGCGACCAGTGTGGGCGCGGGCAGCACCCAGAGCCATCAGATTGGCTTCCGTGCCGGAGTTCGTGAAGCGCACCTTTTCAAGCGAGGCAAATCGCGAGCACAAAATTCCCGCCAGCTCAATTTCGTGCAGGTTCGGGCCGCCAAATACGATGCCGTCGTCAAGCGCTGCCTTTACCGCTGCGATGATGTGCGGATCAGAGTGCCCATACAGTCCAGCAGAATACTCGCCGAGAAAATCCGTGTAACTGTGCCCGTCCGCATCGTGAAGCCGGGCACCCTCGGCCCGCAGGATGCGTACAGGATAAGGGTCGAAGTGGATCACCGACCGTGTATTTCCGCCCGGCAGATGTTCGCACGCCGCTTCGAATTCCGTCCGGCTTTGTGGCGTGCGAGCAATGAAGCGTTGCTCCGCATCCAACCTTGCCTTTTCAAGCATATCATTCGAACGTTGCAGGGCCGCTTCTGACATTGTCAATCTCCTGGGATTTCTCGCTGTTGGTCAATGCCGGTCTTCCGGCAGCACAGGTACCGGCATGACGGCTATGCCCTCATCATTC
>JAJFHB010000276.1 GCA_021775795.1 Hyphomicrobiales bacterium
CCCCTGCTCTTCCGGCGCGGCTTTTTCGATGCGGATTCTGAGATCGTACCAGGCCGCCTGCCCGGTCACCGGGTCGGAGTTGGAGTAGCGGTAGCCACCACGGTCCGGCAGCAGATCTGAAATAACATGGTTCAAGAGAAAACCCTTGCGGGCCTCGACGGCGTTCGGGTCCAGATGCCAGGCGCCGGAGCGTTTGCCAATGGCATTCCACGTCCAGACCGTGTCCTTGTTGACGCCGTCCATAAGACGGACTTCACCCTTGAGCCGTCCGTGGTGCGAGGTGACCCAGACCCAATCTCCATCCGCAATGCCGAGTTCACGGCCGCGCCCACGGTTCATGTAAAGATGGTTCTGCCCATAGATCTGGCGCAGCCAGGCGTTCTGCGAGCCCCAGGAGTGATACATGGCCATGGGCCTTTGGGTCAGAGCATGCATGGGGAATTCGGCACCATCCACCATTGCTTCCTCAAATGGCGCATACCACAGGGGAAGCGGGTCGAAGAAGGCCTCCACGCGTTTCTTGTGCATGTCCGGGGGCACGATATCGCCGTGACCGCGCGCTGCCTGGCGAAAGCGTTGCAGCGGCTCAGAATAAATCTGGAATACAATCTGTTTCGATGAACCGATGAAGCCGACCGACTTGGCCCACTCCAGATATTCCAGGTTGGCGTGGCGGAAATAGCGCTGACTTTCCGGCAGCTTGTGAAACCAATGACAGCCGTTCTCGATGTATTTCTCAAGCTGGTTCGGGTTTGGCGCTCCCTTGCCCATACTCTCGCCGTCTTCACCGCGCCAGCCGGCAAGCGGACCAATGCCTGGCGCCCGTTCATGATTGACGAGATAGTCGGAATAGCCTCCGGGATAGGTCGGGGCGCCGTCGTCGTTCACAAACCCGGGCAAACCCAACCTGCTGCCAAGATCGAGCACTACGTCCTGGAACGGTCTGACGTCGCGGTCCAGTTCCACAACAGGTTGGCGGATGCTGTCGGCGGGTCCGTCAGCATCTGAAATCGGGCGATCAAGAAGCGAGATACAATCCCAACGCTCAAGATAGGTTGTGTCCGGCAGGATCAGGTCTGCATAAGGCACCATTTCAGAGAAATAGGCGTCGGAGTAAATGATCTTGGGGATCACGTACTCCCCAGTGTCGGGATCCTTCGCCGTCAGGGAATCAATGGTGCCCTGTATGTTCATGGATGAGTTCCAGCTCATGTTCGCCATGTACATGAACAAAACATCAATCCCATAGGGATCACGCTTGGCGGCATTGTTGATGACCATGTGCATCATGCCGTGGGCGGCAATCGGCGCCTCCCATGAGTAAGCCTTGTCGATCCGCAGCGGCAAGCCTTCTTCATCGACAAGAAGGTCTTCGGGGCCGGTCGGAAACCCAAGCGGCGGGCCCGGCATAGGTTGACCTGGAACCACTTCGCCAAGTTTTCCAGCAGGTTTCAACGGCGGCGGCAGCGGTTTGGGGAACGGTGATTTGTAGCGGAAGCCGCCCGGGCAATCTATGGATCCGAGCAGCATCTGCAGTATGTGCAGCATACGGCAGGTATGGAAGCCATTTGAATGCGCAGAAATTCCCCGCATCGCGTGCATGGAAACCGGTCGTCCGATCATCTGTTCGTGACGCCGTCCGGCCCAGTCCGTCCAGGGGACATCGAGGACGATCTCTTCTTCGAAGGCAGCGTGAGCAAGTTCTGCAGCTATGCGGCGAATATCAGCAGCCTTTACGCCAGCCCGTTCTGCCACAGCTTCCGGCGAATACTGCTCATGCATGTAACGCTCAGCCAGCAGCTGAAAGACCGGAACCGCCTTGCGGCCATCGGGAAGCGCGTGTTCGCCTGTAAGGGCCGGCGAGATATCCGGTGCGTCCGCTGAAACCAGCAGGCCGGTTTCCTTGTCCACGGCAAAAATATCGCCGGTTTCCGAGCGGGCAAAAAGTCCATCGTCGGCACTGCCGGGATCACGAATTACGAGCCAGTGGGAGTTGGTGTAGCGCACGAGATAATCGAGATCGACGGTCTGGGCGTTGAGCAGTTCATGGATAAGAGCTGCCACGAACAAACCATCGGTTCCTGGACGCAGTCCGATCCACTCATCGGCAATGGCGGAATAGCCGGTTTGAACCGGGTTCAGGGAGACGACTTTGGCGCCGGATGCCTTGAGTTTGGAAAGCCCCATCTTCAAAGGATTCGAGGCATGGTCTTCGGCCACGCCAAAGAGCATGAAGTAGCGGGTGTGGTCCCAATCAGGCTCACCGAACTCCCAGAAGGATCCGCCAATTGTATAGAGACCGGCGGCGGCCATGTTGACGGAGCAAAAGCCGCCGTGGGCGGCATGGTTTGGTGTGCCGAAACGCTGGGCAAACCAGCCGGTCAGGGCCTGGCTCTGATCACGGCCTGTGAAAAACGCAAGTTTTCTGGGATCTGTACTGCGGACGTCCGACAACCATTCGGTAGCGAGGTCGAGGACTTCATCCCACTCCGCTTCCCGATATTCTCCGGCACCACGCTCCCCGACGCGGATGAGCGGCTTGGTCAGCCGTGCCGGTGAATAGTGTTGCATAATGCCGGCAGCACCCTTGCCGCACAAAACACCCTTGTTCACCGGGTGGTCGCGATTGCCTTCGATGTAAGTGACAGTGCCATCTTTGAGATAGACTTTGATGCCACAGCGGCAGGCGCACATGTAACATGTCGTTGTCTTGATATCGTCCCAGTTTTTCGGGCTCGTTTCGACATGCGGGTCGCCGCTATCAGCGGCCTTATCCTGCGACATGTGCCGCCTCTCCTGATCGCCCATGGTGTTGCGGGCAACATTGCGGGAACCGTGTCTCAAGTCAATGCGCGTTGCAGCGGCCCGAGCCACTGCAACGCTAGTTTGCGCTTTTGACTTTAGCGATACGCGGTCAGATGCTTTCTTCTTCAAAGACCTTGCGGATGACACCCACCAGTTCGTCAACATGACTGCGGTCCGCAATCAGCGGCGGCGCAATGACGGCGGCATCGCCCGTGAACTTCACATGAAGGCCCTCCCAGAAGAGCTTCTTCTGCAGTTTTCCACCCCGTGCACCGGGAGTACTGAGGGGAGCAACGTCAACACCTGCAAGCAGGCCATAGCCCCGCACATCCGTGACAAGCTCAAGGTCCCGAAGGTCAAACATGGCATCCAGGAAATAATCCGACAGGTCCGCAGCGCGCCCGAAGAGGTTCTCACGCTCGTAGATATCCTGCGTGGCAAGACCAGCAGCACAAGCGGCGGGGTGGCCGGAATAGGTGTAGCCATGGAAGAACTCGATGGAGTTCTCCGGTGCTGCATTCATGACCGTATCGTAGACTTCATCGCGCACCGCCACGGCGCCCATAGGCTGGCAGCCATTGGTCAGGGCCTTCGCCATGGTCATGATGTCTGGAGTAACGCCGAAAGCCTGGGCGGCAAACGGGGTTCCCAGGCGGCCAAATCCGCAGATGACTTCATCAAAAACCAGCAGGATGCCGTTCAGATCACAAATCTCACGCAAGCGCTGGAGATATCCCACGGGAGGCACGAGCACACCGGTCGAACCTGCAATCGGTTCCACAAAAACCGCAGCAATGGTTGAGCCACCATAGGTTTCAACAAAGCGCTGCAGATCGTTTGCCAGTTCGGCACCATTTTCCGGCTGCCCACGGGTGAAGCGCTGATTTTCGTCCCAGGTGTGACGCATGCACACAACATTGGGAATGACGCCGG
>JAJFHB010000277.1 GCA_021775795.1 Hyphomicrobiales bacterium
ATGATGTACATGGAAATCACTGCGAGGAAGAACGCAGAACCTACAGCGCGCAGGGCAAAGCCAAAGACCTGTGTGGGCACCAGGTTGAGCATGAACAGGGCGCTTGCAACCATCAACAAAAAGAGGCCGAGCGCACAAAGCCGGGCGCGGCCAAATACGACGCTCAGCTTCGGTATCAAAAGTGCAACGGAAAGTGCTGCGACTGAGCCGATCAGGAACAGCGAGCTCACACTTTCATCATTGCCGAAGAGTTGCTGCGTCTGAATAGGCAGGGCAGCCGTAATCAATGAACGCGTCAGAGATTCAAGACCGCTCAACACCGCAAAGGCATTGGCCCCCGGGGCACGAATGCGTGTCGCCCAGACCGGCGGCGCGTGTGTCATTCACCCCCGGTCAGGTAATCATGTGCTGAGAGCACGTGGGTTCGCACAATGTGCAGAAAATCCTCAATGTCGACGTGTTCGTCGTAAGTCCCCATGCCGTGAGGGAAGGGTCCATAGACATAAGCAGGAATATCGCGCTGTCGCCACAGCCGCGCATCCGTTCCGCCAAGACTGACAATTGGTTGCGGTTTGAAACCTCTAAGCTCTTCCACATTCTGCTGAAGGATGCCCATCATTTCGCCGTAGGGGTCGCAATAGGAGGGGGGACTGAAATTGATCTCTTCCCATGTGGCTTCCGGGCAGGTCGAGATGATCTTCTCAAATTCACCGACCACATACTCCTTCGTCACCCCCACAGGCAGGCGGATATCGGCATCGAATGTGCACTCGCCCGGTATCATGTTGGTCTTGAGGCCGCCCTGAATTGTGCCGATGTTGAGGGTCACTTTCGGCAAAATGGCGCCGGCGCCGGCACCCATGGCGCGATCAGCGGTTTCACTTCCCTCTCCCAGCGCCTGCCGCACATTGTCAGGCGTCTCAGGCTCAAGGTCTTCCAGGGCTCCAAGGTCACCGATGAGCTTTGCTGCAATACGCGTGGCGCTCTGGGTGGAGTGGGTATAGGCACCATGGCCGCCTTCCGTGCGCACTGTGATCTTGATCCATAAGGGGCCTTTTTCACCAAAGCGTACGGAATAGGGGCTGGAAGGTTCGCCATTCAGGCAGCAATCGCCATGCACTTCGGGATGGTGCTCCATCAGGTAGCGCGCCCCCCAGGGGCCAAACGTCTCTTCATCGGAAACGCAGGTCAGCGTCAGTTTGCCGGAGAGCTTGTCCTGCACCCGCGATAACAATGCGTAGGTCCATATGGAGGCAGCGGTCCCAGCCTTCATGTCGGCGACACCCCGGCCATAGATTTTTCCATCGCTGATGTCGCCGCCCCACGGGTCCTGCGTCCAGCCTTCCGCTTTCGGGTCTGTCCCCACGGGGAAAACATCGATGTGGCCGTTGAGGACAAGGTGTCTGCCCTTGCCGGGGGCGTCGAAACTGGCGACAACATTCGGCATCGTCGGTTGCGGGTCGATAATGCGATAGCTGATGTCGTTGCCGTCGAGAAACTGGCGAATGTGGCCGACGGCTTCCAGCGTGTCGCCGGGAGGATTGGGGGAGGCGGCCTGAACAAAGCCCTGCAGAAAAGCGACAATTTCGTCACGTTCCTCTTCGATCCAGTCGAGAAGCTGCTGGCGTACTGACATTTAATGTTTTCCTCTCTCTTCCCCGGTATCAAGGCCGCCAAAACTCTGCTATCAGCGTGGGGCCCCACTGCGCACATACTGACGCAAAGGCGCCTCGCTGAACAGAGCGCGCATGACCTCCTGTAACACTGGTTTCAAGAGGCAAAGGGCAAGGCCCACACCGAACAAATCCGGCCCTCTGCGGAAGAAGAGCGATGAGCAAACAAGAACACAAAGCTATCTCGCAACTGAAACGCGATCTGCGCGACCGCCTCATATCGAGGCGTGAGTTTGTGCGTAGTGCGGCCCTCTTGGGGCTCACTGCCACTGCTGCCTACATGTGGGTGGGACGGATCACCGGCGAGCCCTTTGCGCCACCCGCTGCAGCCCGCGTGCCCAGCGGCGGTACACTGCGCATTTCCATGCGTTGCCCAAGCATTGCCAGCCCCCATACCTATGCTTGGATTTTTGATTCAAACATCGGTCGTGGCGTGCACGAATACCTGACCCGAACAGGCCAGGATAACATTACCCGGCCATATCTTGCAGAGCGCTGGGAGGCCAGCGACGACCTCAAGACCTGGACCTTTTTCATGCGTGACGTGAAGTGGCGCTCAGGCCGTGCCTTTACGGCGGAAGATGCCGCCTGGAATCTGCGGCGGGTTCTCGACCCGGCCACCGGTTCATCGGTTATCGGCCTGATGAAAGGCTATATGCTGAACGAGGTCGAGACAGGTGAGGTTGGCGAAGACGGTTCGCCCAAGATGACGACTGAGTTGTGGAACACGAATGCCATCGAGGTAATCGATGAACGCACTTTGCGGATCAACCTGAAAGAACCGCAGGTCGCCGTTCCTGAGCACCTGTTCCACTATCCCATGGCCATGCTGGATCCCGATGAAGATGGAGTGTTCGGTGTCGGTTCAAACGGTACCGGCCCTTTTGAGCTGATCGAGTTCGAGGTGAACCAGAAAGCCATCCTGCGTGCCCGCGAAGGCTGGTGGGGTGAGGGGCCCTTCCTCGACGAGTTGCATTACATCGACATGGGAGACAATCCGGCCGCGGAAGCCGCAGCCCTGTCCTCAGGCCAGGTGGATGGCATTTATACCGGAGGTATCGACCAGCTCGACCTCTATCGCGACATGGATGACATCGTTGTCTATCAGGCGATTACCGCGGCAACCGCTGTGGCGCGCATGCAGGTGGATCAGCCGGAATTTTCAGATGCCAGAGTACGCAAGGCGATGCGGCTGGCAACGGATCAGGAACAGGTGCTCGAAATCGCCCACCACAATTTAGGGGACCTCGGCGAGCATCATCACGTGAGCCCCATTCATCCGGACTATTTTCCCCTGCCTGTGTTCAGGCATGATGTGGAAGCGGCGCGAGCCTTGTTGGCGGAGGCAGGCTACCCGGACGGCCTTGATCTGGAGATTGCCTGCAAACCTGACCCGGCCTGGGAACTTACCGCCATCGAAACCATGGTATCGCAATGGGAGCAGGCCGGCATCCGCTGCACCATAAACCTCATGCCGTCTTCGCAATTCTGGGATGTTTGGGATCAGGTGCCGTTTGGTTTTACGGAGTGGGCACATCGGCCCCTCGGATTCATGGTCTTGAGCCTGGCGTACCGGACAGGAGTACCCTGGAATGAGAGTCATTACTCAAACGAGGAATTTGATCGCCTGTTGACCGAGGCGGAGGGAACGCTCGATGTCATTCGGCGCTCTGATATCTTGAGCCGCCTGCAGGAAATCATGCAGGAAGACGGTCCCATCGTGCAGCCTATCTGGCGCGCCGTCTATGCAGCTCACCACAAACGCGTAAAAGGTTTCCAGCTCCACCCGACCCGCTACATCTTCCCTGAAGAGTTGGGTGTCGGGTAGGCCGGGCGCACTTTAACTGTGAAGTCTGTCGATCTGCGCTAACCCGCTCAACATGCCACGGATGGCGGTGCGGACGATCTGCCTGTCCGGGTGACCTCGGTTGAGTACCGCAATACCCCTTGTCATTGCCAGCAACATGGCCGCGACTGCTTCGCAGTCGGTATCATCCGCAAGCTGTCCATCTTTTATGGCCTGCCTGCATCGGGTGTGGAATGCCTGGCGCATTGCCTCCAGGTTCACCTCTGCCCGCTTTGAAGCCTCACCGCCCTTGCCGCCAAATTCCATTGCCGCCATCGTTGCCAGACAACCATCTGGCAGGGAATGATCTTCAAGCCGGTCGGCAAGCCTGACGAAGAAAGCTTCTATTGATTGCGCAAAGTCCGGTTGGTCGAGCTGCTCAACCAGCCGCTGACCGTGAAGTTCGCCGAAACGCTCAAGACAGCGCGTGTACAGCGCTTCCTTGCTGCCGTAGGCGTTATAGAGGCTCGACTTGTTGAGGCCGGTTGCGCTCTCCAGGTCAGAGACGGATGTTGCTTCATAGCCCTCGCGCCAGAACGCCGTCATGGCGGCGTCGAGCACTTCTGCTTCATCAAACTGTTTGCGTCCGCTCATCTGGGATCCTCAAAAATTTTCGGCATATTCACCTTGCCATCTTGAACTACTTAGGACAAGATATGATATTGATATGATCGGTACAAGATCAATTCATTCAAACAGGATACGCACCAATGTCAAAACTCGTCGTTCACACTGAAGAAAACCACCCGGAACACGCAGCTGAAGTGCTCGGCAGGGTAAAGTCGACCTACGGCTTTGTGCCCAATCTTCTTGGCGCCTTGTCGGAAAGTCCCTCTGCTGCCGACGCCTATATGTATCTTGGCAATGCCCTGCGCGATTCTTCATTCACACCGGAAGAACGCCACGTGGTCTGGTTCACAATCAACACCATTCATGAGTGCCACTATTGCATGGCGGCCCACACCGGCATTGCCAAGAGCGAAGGCATTTCCGATGCGGTGATCGAAACAGCGCGCAGCGGCGGTGATTACGCCGATGCAAAACTGCAGGCACTGAAAGAGTTTACAACCAAAATGGTGCTTGATCGCGGCTGGGTTCAGCCATCGGACATTGAAGCCTTTGTTGCCCACGGCTACAGCCAGCGCACGGTTCTGGATGTCATCCTCGCCATTTCTCACAAGGTCTTGTCGAACTACACAAACCATGTGGTGGAAACGCCCGTTGATGCGCCTTTCGCCAAGTTCGAATGGAACCCGGCCCGGGAAGCGGCTGAGTAAGTCATTCGAAACCACAGACGGCCGTCCGAACCTCCCGGGCGGCCGTTTGCATTTCTCCTCCCACCACTCTTACTTCCCCCACCACAAACGTCAGGCAATTTTGATGATCAAATTTTACTACCACCCGACCCCCAATCCGGCGAAAATTTCACTGTTTCTGGAAGAGGCAGGTCTTGAGTACGAAGTTGTACCTGTCGACACCTTGAAGGGTGAGCAGCATGAAGATGCCTTCAAGGCCATCAATCCCAACAGTAAGCTGCCTGCCATCGAAGATGACGGAAGGAGGATTTTCGATTCAACCGCCATTCTGCTTTACCTTGCCGAAAAGACCGGCAAGTTTCTCGGCGCCCCTGAACAGCGCGGAGAATTGCTGTCCTGGTTGATGTTTGTTGCCAGTGGACTGGGTCCATACTCCGGCCAGGCCGTGCATTTTCAACATGCTGCGCCTGAAAAGCTCGAGTATGCGGTCAATCGTTATCGCTACGAGGCTCAGCGTCATTACGGAATTCTCAACGATCAGCTTGAAGGCCGCGATTTCATCGTTGGAGGGGAATTCACCATCGTTGATATTTCAGCATGGGGTTGGATTGCCCGCGCAACAATGGTTCTTGGTGAAGGCTCGCTCGACGCATATCCTGACCTGAAACGTTGGTTTGAAAGCATCAACGCCCGGCCAGCAGTTGCCCGAGCCGGTAATGTTGGCAAAGACATTGCTTTCAAGAGTGAACGTGATGAGGAAGCAAAGCGCGCCTTGTTTCCACAAAACTATGCCGTTGCGTCTTAGTTAAGGCGTAGCAGCGATTGGGAGAGGCGTAATAGAAGAGGCGAACTCTATGGCATCAAACGGAGCGCGGCTGTTCGAGCCGATAAATTTGCGCAGCGTTGCGGTCAAAAACCGTATCGCTGTCTCGCCCATGAGCCAGTATCGTGCCGTCAACGGCTATGCAAATGCCTGGCATATGGTGCATCTGGGCCGCTTTGCTCTTGGCGGTGCGGGGCTGGTTTTTGCCGAGGCTACTGCCGTTGAAGATCGTGGTCGCAGGACGCACGGCGACCTTGGTCTATGGGACGACGCGCAGATCGAGCCCCTGGTGCCTGTCACAAAGTTCATTACCGATGAAGGAGCCGTGCCGGGTGTTCAGCTTGGTCATGCCGGCCGCAAGGCGTCGGAAAGGCGACCGTGGCAGGGGGAAACGCCAGTCGATGAGGAAGATGTTGAGCTCAGGGGCGAAGCGCCCTGGGCTGCAATCGCACCGTCTGCAATTCCTTACGCAGACGGCTGGCCCACTCCTGATGAAATGACGGATGCGGACATTGAGAAGGTTGTGGGTGCTTTTGGCGCTGCCGCACGGAGATCACTGGAAGCCGGTTTCCGTGTCATCGAAGTCTATGCGGCCCATGGCTTCCTCGTGCATCAGTTTTTATCGCCCATTGCCAACCAACGGCGTGACAAGTGGGGAGGGGACGCTGCTGGACGGCGGCGCTTCGCCCTTGAAGTTGCCCGTAGTATCCGGGCCAACTGGCCTGAGGATTTGCCGCTGCTGTTTCGCCTGTCTGCAACAGACTGGCTCGAAGGCGGAATAGAGGTCGAAGAGACAATCGAAACCGCACAGGCCCTGGCGTTGGAGGGTGTCGACATGATCGATTGTTCGACCGGCGGTATCGGTGGCCGCGAGCGCCCCCGGCGTATGAAGATTGAGCAGGGGTTTCAAGTCCCCTTTGCTAACCAGATAAAGAACAGTGTCGGCATTGCGACCATGGCGGTTGGTTGCCTTTGGGACCCGGAAGTTTGCGAAGCGGTGATTGCCGATGGCAGCGCTGATATGGTGGCACTGGCGCGCGAGTTGCTCGACGATCCAAACTGGCCCTTGCACACAGCCGCAGCACTTGGGGCAAATGAGAACCACGCCCTATGGCCGCCGGAATCTGGCTGGTGGTTGATGAAGCGGGAGCGATTGTTTTCAAAGCTTGGTCTGCGCTGAGTTCGCTTGTCAAAAGTAACAAGGGACGAGCAGGGAGCCGGGGCTCCCCGCTCTGATTGTGATGTTAGAGCTCACGTGCAGCCGTATGCTCAATGTCCTGCCATTGATCGTCGGCGTTATCGATGTTGCCGTCTACGTCTTCGAGGAACAGAGCGGCAATGTCTTCATTCAGATTGAGGTAGAGCTTGCCACCCTCAACGCGCCAAAGATGCGGGTCGCCATCGAACTTCTTGCCCACTGAAACACCATAGGCACAGAACCCACCATACTGCGGAATGTAGTGTTCGGGATCCGATGCAAATGTGTC
>JAJFHB010000278.1 GCA_021775795.1 Hyphomicrobiales bacterium
ATCATCCCCCCTTAACGCCCTGCGCGCCTTCGAAAGCCGCGAAGCAATGGCGCTCGTACCGTCAACCTCACGCACACGATCCTGGACGGCCTCAATGGTTTCCATCGCGGCCTCGTTGTCATCACTCGCAATGACATCGCCAAGTGCATTCAGGTCTTCCCGCAGGCCCGCCAACGCTTCAGAACCAGCCAAGAGTGTTCGTATCTCAGCAACCGGTTCATAAGCAGCATCTACATTGCGGCGATAATCGCGGCGCGCCTTGGTCTCGGCTGCGGCCAGCTCTACATACTGCGCCCGTGCACCTTCCCACTCGGGCGGCAGCCCGGCGTTCACTTCATCGCGGCGCGCTTCAAGTTCGGTCACTCTGGCTTCAAACGCCGCAAGCTCTTCTTCAAAGCTCTCACTGTCCCCGGAAAGGCGGCGGCTTAGCTGCGCAATCTCTGCCAGTTCTTCCTCAATATCGAATACTTCACGCTGCATGGACCGCACATCAATATGCAGCGGACGATATTCCTGAATGTAATCCTCAACGGCCGTATGCGCAGCCCGTACTGCAGCCACATGCTCGAAGGTCATGCGGGCTGCTTCAATGCCGTTGTTCATGTTGTCCTGATAGTTGTCCGGCAGGACGCTGTAGTTCAACGAAGCGGCGCGCTCGATGCTGGCCCGTATGACATCACCTTCATCGTCATAAACAATAAACATCTGCTCTTCGAGGCAAAGCTGGAGCCTTGGGTTCTGCGGCGGCGGCGCCGTTTCGGATGTCAGATAGACCCGGTTCGGCAGATAGTTCACCAACGCCGGATACATCCCGACAATCACCAGCCCCAGCAGTTGCAACAGAATGAACGGTATGACGCCCTTGTACATCTGCAATGTCGACACACTCGGTGGAGCCACCCCTCGCAAGTAAAACAGGGCAAATCCAAACGGCGGCGTTAGGAAAGAGGTCTGAATGTTGACGCCGATCATCACACCCAACCAAACAGCGGTAATGTTGGCAGACGGGTCGGCCAGAAGAATGGGAGCAATGATCGGAACAACCACGACGGCTATTTCGATGAAGTCGAGGAAGAAACCGAGAAGGAATATCACTGCCATGACGACAATGAATTTGCCGAGAAATCCGCCTGGCAGTCCGGTGAGGAAATCGCGTACGAGTTCTTCACCGCCGAAAGCCCGGAATGCGGCGGTCAACATTGCAGCACCCAGCAAAATGATGAAAACCAGCGAGCTCGTCTTCGCCGTTTCGATCATCACATACATCAGCGTGTTGTCGGCCTTGTGGGCCCGGTAGGCGCTCCAGACAATAGAAAGCGTGAGAAAAGCCACCGCAACAGCTGCCACTAACACCACTGTCACGTCCTGAGAACTGGTCATGTTCTTGACGTTGATCTCAAACATGGAAAGCAAAGTTATGATAACCGTGATGGAAACCACCGCCATGATTGCAGGCACATAAGCGAGTGATTCTCCGGTTTTCAGGCGATAACCAGCCATGATCATGGCGCCTACTGCACCGATGGCGCCAGCCTGGTTGACTGTCGCTATGCCCATGATGATGGACCCGAGAACCGCCATGATCAGAGCGAGAGGCGGCACCAGAACGAGCAGAACATTACCGGCAAACTTTGCGTCATACTTTCCTTCGTAAGGCACCGGCGGCGCCAGCTTCGGTCTTATCAGCGCAAAGATTAGAATATACGCCATATACACGCCAACCAGGACCATACCCGGCAGGAATGCGCCAAGGAACATGTCCCCGGCACTGGTCGAGGTAAGCCCATACTCGGCAGGAAGAGACGACGCGCCTGAGACCGCTTTGTATTCAGCGGTGCGGATATTTAGAGCCTGATCAGTGGCGCTCGAGAGTTGGTCTGCCAAAATAATCAGCACGATAGATGGTGGAATGATTTGTCCAAGCGTGCCTGAAGCCGCAATCGTTCCCGTAGCGAGAGACTGTGAATAATTGTTGCGCATCATTACAGGCAGCGAGATCAGACCCATGGCAATGACGGTCGCACCGACAATCCCGGTCGTTGCCGCCAGCAACGCCCCGACGAAAACAACCGAGATGCCCAGACCACCTGGTACGGGACCAAACAACTGCGCCATGGTCATAAGCAGATCTTCGGCGATTTTCGAGCGTTCGAGCATAATGCCCATGAACACAAACAGCGGGATCGCAATCAGCGTATCGCGTTCAGGTTCCCAATAGACGCCTCGAAAATTTGTAACACCCGCATTCAACCATTGGATGGGGTCACCCTGAGCAAAGTAGGCACCCCAGTCTCCGCCAAACAGAGCGCCGCAAATTGCCGCCAGCAAGATTGTAATAATGGCTGATCCAGGCAACGCAAATGCCACCGGGTAACCGGAGCCGAGTGCGGTGACCATTGTGATGATTAATACGGCGAGAAAAAAGAGTTCCATATCTCAGTGTCCCGCTGGTGTTGCTGCTTCCGCAGCATTATCGGCTTCCGCCGTTTCCGGCTCATTCAACAACACTGCCGCACTGCTCAAACAATAGCTCACGAACTGTACCATCATGGACAATGCGTAAATCACCAGAAACCCTGCCATAAAGTACTTCACATAAAGGCCAAATCCGCTCTGTGTGACCTCATAATTCAACATTGGACCATTGATAACATTGGTCTTGCCCCACATTCCGCGGGTCAGCACAATCCAGCAAAGTGGAATACCGAGGATCAGAGAACCCCAGAAATTGGTCCGCGCCTTCCCAAGTGGACTGAAGCCGGTGTAGAGGATATCGACCCTCACGTGCCCTTCTTTCACAAGCGTGTAAGCGCTGGCGAAGAGAAAAAGGGCGCCATACCAGAAGCGCACCAGGTCGGCCATGAAGGCCTGCTCATAAGAAAACACAAACCGTGCGACGACGATCTGCAACTCTGCAATGACGATAAAAAGCGCCAGCCACACCACGCCGATCGATCTGCTGAACAGGGCTGCGATGTAGGAAAGAAGAATGATTGGATAATGAATGTAAGTGCCGCGATAAACAGAGCGGCCAAGGCTCTGTGTCATCTCTTCGCCGACAAACATCTCGAGAAATTCTTCAACTCTCAGGAATGAGATGACAGCATCCACCAGGCCGATAAAGACGACAGAGTAAAACGCGCCACGCACGATGTAAGAGGCAAGCCCATCCAGACGCTCCGCGTCCTTGGTGAGCGGTGTCGCGGGCGAGCGCATCACAAAGAATATGCAAAGCCCGACCACAGCAAAATATGATGCAAGCTGGATCCAGCTCTGAACCAGCATACCGCCTTCAAGCGGGTTACGCAGAGGGCCAAGCCCAAAGAGCTCAAGCTGAGCAAAGAGTGCCGGCACGCCTGGCCAGTCCTGCCAGAAATTGAGGTAATTGTTTATAACGAAAAGGAGTGCAAGTGCGACGGTTGAAAG
>JAJFHB010000279.1 GCA_021775795.1 Hyphomicrobiales bacterium
AGATCAATTGTGTAGGCCTGAAGGGCGGCCATGTTCGGGTCGGCATTGAGCGCATGAATGCCGCCCGCCGCGTGCCACGATGACCCAGCTGTAAGCACCGACCGCTCGATCAGCACAACATCGCTCCAGCCGAATTTTGCAAGATGATAAAGCACGGAGGCGCCAACCACGCCGCCGCCGACAACCACAACACGATAATGGGAATTCATGGCCAATTTCTTCCGCTGAAGTTTGAACCGGGCACAAGCCCGCCACAGAAGCGCCCATCTAACAACAATTGCTTGCCCGAGCAAACGGCAATGAATTCAAGTCCGGCAATGTGAATTTGAGAGGACGCGCAAAACAAAAAAACCCCGCACCGGCCGAACCCGGTGCGGGGGTACCCCATGTCGCCCCTAAACTTCTCGAGGACTACCAGTCCCGGAAGCTGTAGCGAAGACCGATGCGGATATCGTGGGAAGTAATGTCATCCACGAACATTCCCGGTGTGCCACCGGTTTCCGCGCGACCAAAATCGGCATAGCGATAACCGACATCAAGCGCCAGATTGTAGGTGATATCAACCGCCACACCGGCCTGCAGGTTCCAGGCAAAATCGGTGTTGCTGCCGCCACTGATACCAGCCGGCAGGTTGACGTTATCAATATCGTGGTGTGCAAAGCCAACACCACCACCCACATAAGGCGTCACCCGTCCCCAGGTGAAGATATCGTAATAACCGTTCACGAAACCAAAGACGGTGGAAAGGTCTGCGTCCAGTCCGCCAAAGGCTTCTTCCATGTCGGCGTCGTGACGATAACCCAGCGTCGCGTCGATACGGAACGATTCAAACACATAGCAACCAACGCCACCTTCGATGAACCACGTATCGTCGAGTTCCTCGTCAGTCGCCTGGGATCCACCGGCCCAAGGTGCTGCGCCGTTCTTGTAGATGTCCGGCGTTTGATGAAATGAGTAACCACCGTCGATACGTGCATAGAAGCACGATTCAGCTACAGGTTCCGGTGGTGGTGGCGGCGGAATATCCACTGCCAAAGCCTGGCCACTGCTGAGCAATACTGCTGCCACGGTGCCCAGCAAGGTATTTTTCCGAATAGTCATTCGCACAACTCCAATCACGCAAAGCAACTCTTACCAACCCATGCGGAACGTTCAGAATACTTGAAGTATTACTAACGTCATTCGACCGTCCCACTTCGAAACACTTCTAAAGACCCCATTTACGGTTGATTAACGAACCAAACTGCAAATCAAAGCGCTTCGAAACTCTATTCATTTATCGGAGAAACTGATTAAGAAGGGTTTAAGGTAAACGGGTAACTCATCACATCATTCAAATTGTATGTAATTGACTGGTTGACCGCTTTCCATTTGCATAAACTGATCCCATCCTGGCGCCGCGGCAAACTGCCAGCCTAGACGCAGCCGCCGATAAGATAGTGTTTGCCGGGCGCAGGATTCTGGCGCCAATCCAACAGCAAGGCGTCACGTGAACGACACAGCCAGACCCCTCCTGAAACTGACCCGCACTACCGCAGACTGGCTGCTTCTGGCTTTGCTTGTCGTTGTCTGGGGTTCATCGTTCGCGGTCACCAAGATTGCTGTGGAAACAATTCCGGCAGAATGGATCTCAGCTGGACGATTGGCCATTTCTGCCGCTCTCGTCGTCCCTTTCGTCCTGGCGCGGGGCGGCAACTTCTCTGCCTCTTTGCTCAACTGGCGCTGGGTCATCTGGTTGACCTGCGCCGGCACGCTGCTGCCGTTTTATCTCATCGCCTGGGGTACGGCACGAATTGATAGCGGTCTTGCCGGCGTTTTGATGGCGCTCGTACCCCTGGTCATTCTCGTGTTTGCACACCTGCTGTTGCCGGACGAAAAAATGACCCGCCCCAAAGTTGCAGGCTTCGCCCTTGGATTTGCCGGCGTTCTTGTCCTGTTAGGGCCGGAAACCATTTTAAATTTCGGGGTACAGGGAACAGCGCTCTTTGGGCAGCTTGCCATCATCGCCGCAACTTTGTGTTACGGCGTACACGCCAGCACGACACGGCTTGTGCCTTCCATGAGCAGTCAGGAGCTTGCTGCTTCAACCCTTGCGCTGGGAGCCCTGCTTGCCGTTCCCCTCGCTTTGTGGCTGTCGCCGCACGCATTGCTGGAGGCCTCTACGCGGTCGCTACTGGCGCTCGTTGTTCTGGGCACGTTCCAGACCGCCCTTGCCTCGCTGGTGCTTTACCGTCTTCTCACTCAGGCAGGCGCAGGCTTCACCGCCATGTGCAACTATCTCATTCCGGTCTTCGCTGTGGTTTTGGGAGCCGTCTGGCTGGGCGAGCAGATCACCTGGAAGATCGTAATCGGAAGCGCCTTTGTGCTTTCCGGTATCGCCGTCAGCCAGCAGATCTACAAGCGGATATTCAAACGCTAGAAAAGCACGTCAGGCCGCAACATCTTCCACCGCTGTGACGATGTCATTGACCACTGCGCGGACAAGCGATTCATCGTCGCCCTCGCCCATGATCCTGATAACCGGCTCCGTGCCGGATGGACGCACGATGAGCCGACCGGTTGTTCCAAGCCGTGTCGACGCTTCCGCGATCGCATCGCGCACTGCCGCCTCATCAAGCGGTTTGCCTTGCTTGTAGCGAACATTGCGCAATATCTGGGGCAACGGTTCAAACAGTGAACAGAGCTCACTCACGGGACGGTTGCCGGAGGCGACAACACCCAATACCTGCAGAGCGGCAACAAGACCATCGCCGGTCGTCGAAAAATCGCTGAGCACAATGTGCCCGGATTGTTCACCGCCAATATTGTAACCGTGCCGGCGCATGTGTTCGACGACGTACCGATCACCCACTTGCGTACGCGCCATTTCGAGACCAAGGGATTCTATGTATCGTTCAAGCCCAAGGTTTGACATGACGGTCGTGACGACGCCTTTGGCGGAGAGACGATCTTCAGCCTGCCAGGCTTTGGTAATGAGAGCGATCACCTGATCACCATCGACAATCTCACCGTTCTCATCCGCAATGATCACCCGGTCCGCATCGCCATCAAGCGCAATTCCAATGTCGGCGCGGATTTCCCGGACCTTCTCGCACATGGCCTCGGGATAAGTTGAGCCGCACTTCTCATTGATATTGAAGCCGTTGGGTTCGACGCCCATTGCCACAACCTCTGCGCCCAGCTCCCATAAGGCCGTCGGCGCTGCCTTGTATGCGGCACCGTTGGCGCAGTCGATGACAATGCGCAGGCCTTCCAATCGGAGATTGCGCGGAAACGTCCGCTTTGCGAATTCAATGTAGCGCGCCCGTGCATCCTCAATGCGCTGTGCCCGGCCAAGGCGGTCCGGTTCAGCAAGAATGTCCTTGGGGTCAGATTCGATAAGCTTTTCGATCTGCAGTTCAACGTCATCTGAAAGCTTGTAACCATCAGGTCCGAAGAGCTTGATGCCATTGTCGCAATAAGCATTGTGGGAGGCTGAAATCATGACACCGAGATCGGCGCGCAGAGAACGCGTCAGCATCGCAACCGCTGGTGTTGGCAGCGGTCCAAACTGAAACACATCCATTCCAACAGCCGTAAAACCCGAGACCAGGGCAGGTTCAATCATGTAGCCGGAAAGACGCGTGTCTTTGCCGATAACCACCCTGTGGCGATGCTCACCGCGTTTGAACAGGGAGCCTGCTGCCATTCCCACACGCAGAGCGATGTCAGGCGTCATCGGCCAGCTATTTGCTGTTCCGCGAATTCCATCCGTACCGAAAAACTTGCGCACGCCTTACCTCTTGCTCTCAACCGTATCCCGAAACATGTGCGGGCCGGTGCCGTATCGTAAAAACATCGTTTCGCGAAAACTACACATTTTCAGCGAAATATTCGTTAAACCGAAACAAGTCGCCGCGTCACTCTAAATGCCCAACACGCCGCGCCACGTCCTTACCGCCTGTACGGTTTCGCGGACATCATGCACACGCAGGATCTGTACACCCTGCATGACACCGATCAGTGCAGCAGCAACGGAACCGGAGATCCGGTTGCTCGCCTTTTTTTCGCCGGTCAGGGCGCCGATGAATGCCTTGCGAGACACGCCGAGCATTAGGCGGACACCAAGCCCATGAAAAAGCGAGAGCCCGTGCAGTAGTGCATGATTGTGGCTGTAGGTTTTTCCAAAACCTATGCCTGGATCAACAATTATGTTTTCCCGGTCAATTCCCGCTGAAACACAAGCCTCAATCCGGGTGCGAAGGGCATCATGGACATCCAGCAATACGTCCTCATAGGTCGGATTGTCCTGCATGACTTTTGGGTCACCGGCGCTGTGCATGAGAACGGCAGGAACCTGAAGTCTGCATACGGTGTCCATGGAATGAGGCACATAAGAAAGCGATGTAACGTCGTTTACGAGCACCGCCCCTGCAGCAACCGCGGCCTCCATAACTTCAGGCTTCCGGGTATCGATGGAGATTGGCACACCTTGATCGGCGAGCCCTTCGATGACTGGCAGGACACGCTGAAGTTCCTCGTTAATCGGAATGGCGTCAGCGCCGGGTCGGGTCGACTCTCCGCCTATATCGATTATGTCTGCACCATCTCCAATCAGCCTTCGTGCCTGCAGCAAAGCTGTTTCGGTTTCAGCAAACGAGCCGCCATCAGAAAAACTGTCCGGTGTCACGTTGACCACCCCCATGACAGCAACATCGCTCAAGGGCATAGCTGCAAAATCAGGTCGTGGAGCTGTCAGATCATTGAGCGCACCGACAACATCGAACTCGGTGGCCGCCTTTAAATCCAGGTAGGAAAGCACATTGCGACTGACGTGAGATCCATCGCGCCTGATCACTTCGGCTTCCAGAAACGCAATCGCCCCGCCGCCAAGCGCGCCTGCCGCACCTTCAGCGCGGGCTGCAATAGCATCACTCCCATAGAGGAGCCCCCGGGGACGCAGATACAGGGAAGTTGTCATCTGTTCGATCCAGACATCGAAATGGCGGCGACCCACGCCCGCAGACAGGAAACGGGCCGGAATATGAATTCCGGCCCGCAACCAATCAGTTCAATCCCGGCTCACCTGCATGCAGATGCCGGCCAGGCAATGATCAAGTCTGCGGTTGCGGCTCCATATCACCTGTGTCTTCGCCACCGGCGCCGCGCGTCGGACGGCCGGCCACAGGTACCGCAGAACCCGTTTCACCAGGTGTGTCGTCGCCGCTGTCGCGGACCGGTTGCACACCATTCATCAATCCCTTGATCTCATCACCGGACAGTGTTTCGTATTCCAGAAGACCATTTGCAACTGAATGCAGGTCGTCAAGATTGTCCTGAAGGATCTGGGTTGCAAGCTGGTACCCCTGATCGACCACAGCATGTACTTCACTGTCGACTATCCGTTGCGTGTCATCGCTCAGATTTTGAGTACGTGTCACAGAATGCCCCAGGAAGACTTCTTCTTCGTTGTCTCCATAGGCAAGGGGTCCGAGTTTGTCGCTCATGCCGTACTGGGTCACCATCGCCCGGGCAAGGGTGGTTGCCATCTTGATGTCAGATGATGCGCCTGATGTGACTTTGTCATGGCCGAAGATGATCTCCTCAGCAACACGTCCGCCCATCGCTACAGCTATATCGGCATTCATTTTTGCCCGTGTCACAGACAGATGATCCCGCTCAGGCAGCCGCATGACCATGCCAAGCGCCCGGCCGCGCGGAATAATCGTCGCCTTGTGCACCGGATCAGAAGCCTCAAGCATCAGCGCTACCAGAGCATGACCGCCTTCGTGGTACGCTGTCAGTGAGCGTTCTTCTTCCGTCATCACCAGTGATCGGCGCTCGGCACCCATCAAAACCTTGTCCTTGGCGTCCTCAAACTCCTGCTGTGTCACCATCCGTTTGGAACGGCGCGCCGCAAGCAAGGCTGCTTCGTTCACAAGGTTTGCAAGATCAGCTCCCGAGAACCCGGGGGTGCCGCGCGCAACAACCTTCGGATCCACATCCGGCGCCAAAGGCACCTTGCGCATGTGAACCTTGAGGATCTTCTCGCGGCCAATGACATCGGGGTTTGGAACCACGACCTGGCGGTCAAAACGTCCCGGCCGCAAGAGAGCGGGATCGAGAACGTCCGGACGGTTGGTGGCCGCAATAAGGATTACGCCCTCATTCGCCTCAAAGCCGTCCATTTC
>JAJFHB010000280.1 GCA_021775795.1 Hyphomicrobiales bacterium
GGTGCTCTGCAGCCTTGGTGTAATCCTGCTCAACACCGGTGCCGGTCAAATACATGAGGCCAAGGTTGGCCTGCGCCTCGGAAAGCCCCTGAGATGCTGCTGTCTCGTACCAGTTAACGGCTAAATTGTTGTCTACCACCACTCCGTGGCCATGCTGATAGGCGTAGCCCAGCCAGTTTTGTGCTTCGGGGTGTCCACGTTGAGCCGCTGAACGATAGAGGTTCACGGCTTCCTCAACCTGACGTGCAACGCCTGGGGCGCCGGCATGAAATATCTTTGCCAGGCGGAATTGTGCATCAAGATGGCCGCTTTTGGCCGCCTCAAGATACCAGCTCACGGCCTGTTGAGCGTTTCGTTCAACGAACGTACCGGTCTCGTAGGCACTACCCACCACGAACTGCGCATCCGCATTGCCTCTGCGGGCGCTGGACAATTGGCTCTGCAGTTCCTGGAGGCTCGATTGCGCCTGCGCGGTGCCGTAGCTTACAGGTGCGGCAACAAATGCCAGACCGGCAACAACCACTGCCGAAATCGTTGGGATTTTTCGCACCAGACTAAGCATCGGATATGGAACCTTTTCGAACCTGTGTTGCATGCTTTGTATTCCTTTGGAGAGCATGCAGTCAAATGTGGCGCAAGCAGGGCCGAATTGCCCCATTTGCAAAGGAATCTGCGGCGAAGTGATGCCTTCGTGGTTGACGCGGTTCCATATGAGGTGGCCAAATACTCGGCGAGCGAATTTTAATGTGTTGAGCGCAGGGAGGACACTCAGGTGGCGACTGCCGGGAAAAGTCAAAAAGCAACTGCCTATCCGTGGCTTTCGGATTATCCAGACCATGTGTCGTGGGATATGGAGTTGCGGCCCCAAGCATTGCCTGAAATGTTTGATGAAGCCATTTCGTCGTTCTCTGAAAGACCTTGCACGACCTTCCTGGGTAAGACTGTTACCTATGGTGAGTTGGGTGCTCTGACGGAAAGAATTGCGGCGGGCCTGCACGCGAACGGTGTTCGCGAAGGTGCAAAAGTTGGACTGCTGCTTCCGAATTGCCCCTACTTCATCGCCTTTTATTTTGCCGCTCTCAAACTTGGCTGCGTCGTCGTAAACTTCAATCCGCTTTACGCGGACGATGAGCTTGAGTTCCAGACACGCGACAGCAGCACGGAACTCATGATCACCCTTGACCTCAAAGTGCTGTTTGAGAAAGCCGCACATCTTGTCGAGTGTGGGGCGCTTTCAAGGGTTGTCGCCTGTCCCTTCGCGGAACTGCTGCCCGGCGTGAAATCGATGTTGTTCCGCCTCCTTAAACGAAAAGATACGGCGAAACCGCAGACATCGAGAATTGCCCACGCGCTGCTCGATTATCAAGAACTGTCGACGGCAACCGGAGAATATCCGCGGCCGACGATTGATCCGAAGAAGGATCTGGCGGTCTTGCAGTATACGGGCGGTACGACGGGAACACCCAAGGGCGCGATGCTCACGCATGCCAACCTGACGTCAAATCTGCAACAGGTTTCAAACTGGTTTCCGCAGATTGTCGAAGGCCAGGAACGGATCGTTGGCATTCTCCCGTTTTTCCATGTGTTTGCAATGACCGGCATCATGAACTTCGGTTTGTCAAAAGGCTTTGAAATGCTGCTTATGCCGCGCTTCGAGCTTGACGAAGCGATCAAGCTTATCCGCGAAAGACGCCCGACAATTTTGCCCGGCGTGCCCACTCTCTTCAATGCGCTGATGATCAATGAAGGTGTAAGTGCAGCGGACTTGTCGTCGCTGAAGTACTGTATTTCAGGCGGCGCTCCCCTGCCCCTCGAAGTCAGGCGCGGGTTTGAAAAAAAGGCGGAATGCTCTTTGGTTGAGGGTTATGGGTTGAGTGAAACATCTCCAGTGGCAACGACCAATCCGATTGGTGGCAAGATCAAGGAAAACTCAATCGGGCAACCAATGCCGGGCACCGTTGTTTCCATCCGTTCACTGGAGGACCCGTCTGTGGAGGTGCCGCTGGGCGAAGATGGTGAGGTTTGCATTTTCGGTCCTCAGGTCATGCAGGGCTACTGGAACAAACCAGATGAAACCGCAGCGGTGTTTATCGGCGAGTATCTGCGCACCGGCGATGTAGGCTACATGGATGAGGACGGCTTCATTTTCCTCGTCGATCGCATCAAGGACATCATCATTTGCTCGGGCTTCAACGTTTATCCCCGTCACATTGAAGATGCGATCTACGAATTCCCTCCCGTGGAAGAAGTGACGGTTGTTGGCATCCCCCATGATTATCGCGGCGAAGCACCGAAGGCGTTCATCAAACTGAAGCCTGGAGAGACGGCGAGCGAAGAAGAACTACTCGCGTTTTTGAAGCCCAAACTGTCCCCGATCGAGATGCCCGAGGTCATTGAATTTCGGGATGAACTGCCGAAAACCATGGTGGGCAAACTCTCGAAGAAGGAGTTGCGTGAACTCTGACAGAGGGAATGTTGAATTTAATGATCTTGAGGTAGCCCCGAGAGCGCTCCAACCTTGCGTGTCACCTAGCCGGTATTGTCGAATGGCGTGCAAACGAAGAACCGCGTCACATAGCAAAGGAAACTCCCATGCTGACGGAAGAACAACTCTCTTCTTATGCCGAGAATGGCTTCCTCGTTGTCCCGGATGTGTTTGACGCGGACGCCTTGAGACACCTTAACAGCGTCACGGATGACTTTGTAAAAGGTTCGTGCGCCGTACAGGTCAGCAATGACCTTTACGATCTTGCGCCCGAACATTCAGCCGACAATCCGATGGTCAGGCGGATCAAGGACCCGCAGCTTCAAGATGACGTTTACAGGTCCGCCAGCCGCCATGAACCGCTTGTGGATATTGTTGAAGACCTGCTGGGTCATGGGGTTCGTTTTGACCATGGCAAACTCAACATCAAGCCGCCGATGGGAAGTGCTGCCATTGAGTGGCATCAGGACTGGGCTTTTTACCCCCACACGAACGACGACATGCTGGCTGTCGGCATCCTGCTGGAAGACTGTGGCCCCGAAAACGGTCCACTGATGGTAATACCGGGATCCCATAGGGGGCCGACATATGATCATCATCACGAGGGATATTTTGCAGGCGCCTGCAAGCGCACCGACATGGGGCACCTGACCGCGGACGCCGTGGCCCTGACCGGGAAGGCCGGCTCATGCACATTTCATCATGTGCGGGCATTGCATGCCTCTACGCGCAACTCGGGACCGCGGGAACGCCGACTCTTGTTGTATTCCTACATGGCTGTGGATGCCTGGCCGCTGATACCAGTGTTTGACATTGAGGCGTTTGACGAACAGATTTTGCGTGGCGTTCCTACACGCGAACCCCGGCAGGTTGAAGTGCCGGTGCGGCTTCCCCTGCCCCGGCGCGAAGGAACGGATGGAATTTTTGACGATCAGGCGGTAATAATCGATCAGCAAATGGTTGGCTGAC
>JAJFHB010000029.1 GCA_021775795.1 Hyphomicrobiales bacterium
CGGAAATAAACACACTGACTGACGGTCATCTCGATCGCGCCATGAAGGCTGCTGATTTCTCCGGTAAGCGTGATGGTGTGCTCGATGTCATTGCTCCAAACGGCGTCAAGCTCGACCGAATCATGGTTTTGGGCATTGGCAATCCAGCCGAAATGACGTCCTACGATGCAGAACGCCTCGGTGGCGCTCTGGCAGGCAGATTGACTGGTTTGAAAGCACCCTCCATTTCCGTTGCAGCGGAAGCGCATGAAGATGCGAACCTGGACGAGGCGGAATTCGCCGCCCGGCTGGGCTCCGGCGCCAAGCTGCGCTCTTACGATTTCAGCAAGTACAAAACCAAGAAGGACGATGGCGACAAGCCGGCAAAATCGAAGAAGCCAAAACTTAGCATTACTGTTTTGACGCCGGTGGCGGCCCGTGCGCGCAAAGCCTTTTCAGGCCTGTCTTCCCTGGCTGAGGGAGTGCATCTTGCCCGTGATCTCGTCAACGAGCCGGCGAACATTCTGTTTCCCGACGAATTTGCAAAGCGGGCGAAGAAACTGTCTCGCCACGGTCTTGAGGTCGAAATCCTCAACGAGAAGGACATGCAGAAACTGGGCATGGCTGCGCTTTTGGGTGTGGGCCAGGGCTCGGTTCGCGATAGTCGCCTTGTGGTTATGCAATGGAATGGCGGCAAAAAGGGCGACACACCCGTTGCCTTTGTCGGTAAGGGCGTCACCTTTGATACCGGTGGTATATCGCTCAAACCCGGCGCGGGCATGGGAGATATGAAAGGGGACATGGGCGGTGCCGCTTGTGTCACCGGCCTGATGAATGCACTCGCGGCGCGCAAAGCCAAGGTCAATGCCATCGGTGTTATCGGTCTGGTGGAAAATATGCCTGACGCTGCTGCCCAACGGCCGGGTGACATTGTGGGTTCCATGTCGGGACAAACGATTGAGATCCTGAACACGGATGCAGAAGGACGCCTGGTTCTGGCTGACGCGCTTTGGTATACGCAGCAGCGCTTCAAGCCCAAATTCATGATCGATCTGGCGACCCTCACCGGGGCCATACTGGTAGCGCTGGGCAAGGAACACGCAGGCATTTTTTCAAATGATGATGAGTTGTGCGAACGGCTCTCAAGCGCCGGTGCATCGACAGGCGAGAAGGTCTGGCGCCTGCCGTTGGACAAAGCCTATGACAAGATGATCGATACACCCATTGCGGACATGAAGAACATCGGCGGCCGATACGCCGGCTCCATTACCGCAGCCCAGTTCCTTCAGCGTTTCGTCAATGATGTTCCCTGGGTACACATCGATGTTGCTGGAACGGCAATGGATTCACCCAAATCCGAGATCAGCCAAAGCTGGGCCTCTGGCTATGGCGTCCGTCTCCTGAACCAGCTTGTTGTTGACCACTACGAGAATTGAAGCCCTACTGCCTTCCGGCCATGACCGAAATTCTGTTCTATCATCTTGAGCGGCAGCCGCTCGAACGTGTCCTGCCGACGCTTCTGGAAAAAAGTCTGGAGCGCGGCTGGCGCGCTGTGGTGCAGGTGGGTAGCGAAGAACGCGTCGATGCACTGGATGCACTCTTGTGGACCTATCGCGAGGAAGCCTTCCTTCCGCACGGGACACTGGCTGATGGGAATGCAGAATTGCAGCCGGTCTTTTTGACCGACGACACATCGCTTCCAAACGGTGCGCAGGTTCGCTTTCTGGTGGACGGCGCTGTGCTGGATGACGTTTCCGGCTATGAGCGGATCGTCTACATGTTCGATGGTAATGATCCCGATGCCGTTGAAAGCGCCCGTGAAACGTGGCGTGGCCTCGACAAACAGCAACACGAGATCACCTACTGGCAGCAAAGCGAAGGTGGGAAGTGGGAGAAAAAGGCATGAGCACAAAACTGCGATACCGGATGCTTAGCGGACCGGACGACAGAGCCTTTTGCGAACGGGTATCGCAAGCGCTGGACGATGGTTACGAGCTCTACGGCGATCCCGGTATAACGTTCGACGGCACACGCGTGATTGTCTCCCAGGCTGTTGTTCTGCCACAAATTCCCAGCTGAACTGAAGCAGGTTAAGTTTAATGATTTCAAAGTATTACACAAATTGAGCCGGGAGATGGGTGACCAATGACGTGGATCAAAACCGTCGAAGATGAAGACGCACAGGGGCGGCTGAAAGTCCTTTATGACCGGATCCGGTCGCCTGATGGTCAGATCGATAATATCATGAAAGCCCACAGCCTGCGGCCGCACACGATGGATGGTCACATGGCGCTGTATAAGAACGTCCTGCACCATTCAGCCAACAAGCTGCCGAAGTGGTTTCTCGAAGCCATTGGTGTTTATGTTTCCATGCTCAACCGCTGTTCCTATTGTGTGGAGCATCATTTCATCGGCATGAAGAATCTGCTCTGCGACGATGACCGCTGCCAATCCATCCGTTCAGCTCTTGAAACTGATGACCCTGCAAGCGCCTTTGCAGGCGCTGAGCTTGCAGCACTCACATACGCGAGAATGCTGACACGCGAACCATCAGCAATCACGCCTCAGGCGATTGAAAATGCAAGGTCTGCGGGTCTGGAAGACGGTGAAATACTCGAAGTGAACCAGGTCTCAGCTTACTTTGCCTACGCCAACCGGACCGTTCTGGGGTTGGGCATCAATCCGGAAGGCGAAAAGCTTGGCCTCGCGCCCGGAGACACCGATGACAGCGGAAACTGGACGCACGCCTGATCAGTCGGTTAGCAGATAGCCTGTCCTTGTCGTCATGGGCTCGGTCCCTTGTATCTTTCCGATAGGGACTCCAGGTCGCGCCAGTTTCATGATGCTCCTGGTGAAGAGACGACCGGAAGTTTCGGCTAGGACCTGAGTTCGGGCAGCTTCGACCCTGTCGCCCGTGACATCGACGATTTCCGCAATAAGATCGCCCTTTGAGACTGTGGCCCCGAGTTCTTGTTTGAATGCGATGATGCCTGCCGTAGGTGCGCGCACAATGGAGGTTGCCTCGAACGGCGCAACGATTGTTGTTGTATCGGGCAGGGGACCTGGATCACCTGCGACAGCACCGCGGCGTTGCAGGAATGCAAACAGATTGGCACCATCGCGCGACGCCAGATCATCAGATACATCCGCAACGCCGCGCAATTCGACCACGCAGGTAAGCGGCACGCCAACCTTGTCTTCACCAAAATGTGCCTGCACCGCAAGCCAGGGAGCCGCAACGGTCTCCTCGAATGGATTACCTCCCGATGACCGGGCGAGCATCACCACCGTGGCATCCAACTGTTTTGCAAGGTCTTCTGCGGCCGGCCATTTGGCCGGGTCAAGATAGAGGTGAAGTTCGGCCTCTGAGTCGGTGTGCAGATCGAGCACTATATCGGCACCGCAGGCGAGGGTGAGCAGGGTTTGTTGCAGCCATTCAGCTTCAGAATATGTGGTTCGTTCTGCCAGCAGGCTGGTTATGTCATCTTCGACCAGGCGTTTGTTCGCTTTCGCATCGGATCCAAGCTTCCCCTCCAACGATGCACAAAGGGCATTGCTTACATCCATGAAGCCTCGGTTGTAGTTCCCACCGGTTGCCAGGTCGTAGCGGCCTGTTTGTGAGGTGAGGAGGAATTGCGAAGTGCCAACCGGGTTTGCCATCGGGACGACCGTAATGTCACCGTCAATCTCGCCGCGCTCATCTGCTGCGGTAAGAAGGCAAACAAGATGATGAGCGGCAAGAGGCGCTGCCAGTTCATCGGCATGGAGACCGGCTTGAATGTAAACACGCGGTCCAGAGCCTGGCCGGCCGAAGCGGTAAACCGTGAGTGTCCGTTCCGTTCCAAGACTGTGGGACGGGAACTTCAAAATTTCACCAACCATCTGATTCTACGCATTTATTCGGGTTAGAGTGGATTGGGAGAGAGCCCGTTTCCTGAGCAAAGAATTTTTAGGAATCTGTCTCTGCAATGACGGCACGGACGCGTTCCGGGCTTATGTCCAGGGCGCTTGAAGCTGCATCCAGCAGCCTTTGCTCCTGAGGGGCAATGCTACCGTCTGCCATAGCTACCATATAGAGCGCGCGAACTACCATCTCTTTGCCTCCAACGTTCAACTGACTGCTGACATTGCCCACATAGTCTCTAAGAGAGGCCCTGCTGCTCGATATGTCTTTTGCAAGACTTTCAATTTGGGTGTCGGTGATAGGTCGCCCGGTCATGCGGCGATAGATATCGCGAATGGCAGAGAGCTCTCCAAGGTCGCTGACACCGTCAGAAACCATCATCAGCACCATTGATTTCAGCACTGCAATTTCAAACGTTGACTGAAACTCGCTGGCATCTTTGTGCGGGTCATAGTCAAGCACCTCGTGATTGTAAGTGCTTTTGCATGTCGCGCACTCCACATATCCACTGGCGCCGCCCAGGGGAAACAACTTCACGGAGAAAAGCGTGAAATAGGTTTCCACCTTTTGGTCGGTGTAGCGCATCTTGCTGTTGCAGCGCGGACAGTGGAACGAGCCCTGTTCGCCCTGGCTGATGCGCGAAGAAGAACCCCAAAGGCCCATCGTCGCCTCTCCTGCCAAATGTACCGCTGTGAACCCGGCAACTACTCCTACAGTCTCCCTACAAGGAAAATGAGTGTCTACCAGATTTTGTCAAAATCGCCGTGGCGCCCAAGCCCGTCCTTGAAACGGGCAGCACCCGCAATGCCATCTCCCGTCAGTGCCTCGCGGCCATTGTACCATTCCTGGATCAGGGCTTCACGGATGCCTTTGTCCTGTGAACGGATGGCGGAGCGCCTGTCGGCGCGGACACAT
>JAJFHB010000281.1 GCA_021775795.1 Hyphomicrobiales bacterium
GGTATCCCTATCTTGAGGACGAGATATCCTCGCATCCAACGGCGCTGGAAACATACCCTCAAAAGCCGACGGACATGGCCTTCTGGCTCTATAGTTCAGGCTCCACCGGTGCGCCGAAAGGGGTTGTCCACACACACGAACATATCTACTGGGCGACCGAGCTCTTCGGTCTCGCAGCGCAGGGTATCACCGAAAGCGATGTGGTTCTGTGTCCGCCGAAGATGTTCTTTGCATATGGCCTCGGTAATCAGGTGTATTTTCCCATTCGCGCAGGAGCCGCCAATGTCGTCAACAGCGGCGCCATCACGCCGGCGAAGACATGGGAACTGTGGCTCGCTCACAAACCTACAATCGTTATGAGTGTGCCAACATTGTTCGCGGCCATGTTGCAGATGGGCCAGAATGACATCGGCGAAGATCGGGTGCGCGCCTCGTGCGCACGCATGCGTACTTCCGTGAGCGGCGGTGAGCTGCTGCCGCCGTCACTGTTTGAGCGCTGGCTCGATTTTACCGGTGTTGAAATTCTCGATGGTGTGGGCACCACGGAAATGACCCATATGTTTCTGCTTAACCGCCCAGGCGCGGTTGTTCCAGGGAGCTGTGGAAAGCTTGTCGATGGCTTTGCTGCAGAGATCGTCGATGACGAGGGCAATGCAGTGCCGCAGGGAGAAGTCGGAAATCTCCGCGCCTTTGGACCTAGCGCTGCAAGTGAATATTGGAACAAGCCGGAGCGTACCGAAATCACCTTTGGGGGGGGCGGTGTGCTTACGGGCGACAAGTTCTATCAAGATGAGGATGGCAACTACTTTATCGTCGGCCGCTCGGATGACATGTTGCGGGTCGGCGGGATCTGGGTGTCGCCTACAGAGATAGAGGCGGTTTTGGCGGAGCATGAAGCGGTTCTGGAATCTGCAATAATCGGCCAGCCCGACGATGAACAGATGATCAAGCCAAGCGCCTTTGTGATCCTCAAAGACGATGCGGAGAGATCAGTCGGCCTCGCCGACGAACTGAAAAAACATGTGCGCGAGCGACTGGCCCATTACAAATGCCCACGCTGGGTCGAGTTTGTCGATGAACTGCCGAAAACCACGACCGGCAAAATTCAACGGTTCAGACTTCGGGAAGGTGGCTGAGCGCGAATGGCCAGAACATCCCTTTCTGCTGCAGACGTTAAGGAAATGGCCATTGAGCTTGGTGCCGATCTTGTCGGCATTGCATCCGCTGATGTTCTCAATGCCTTTCCGCCGGATCCCCGGTGGCCACAGACACCCGAGCGCATTACGCCGTATTGCAAGAGCGTGATTGTCATTGTTCTCACAATTCCCGTTGCGGTGTTCCGAACCAAATTGTCCTTAACGGTTCAATATATGGATCAGGCTGTCCTGCGCCGCCTGGACAAGATCTCGCATCGGCTCGCACGAAAACTGGAGCAACGCGGTTGGCCAAGTTTCGTGACGATGGGGCAGGAAACAGATCTGTCCATGAAAAATGGCAGTTATGGCCGTTTATCGACACGCCATCTTGGGATTGAAGCGGGTCTTGGTACGATGGGTCTCGATGTAAATATTCTCACACCGGAATATGGGCCGCGTGTCTATCTCACAGGCGTGCTGACTGAGCTTGAGCTTGAGGCCGATGGCCCAATGACGGAACAGGTTTGTATTGGTGAGAGTTGTTCACGTTGTCTTCATTCATGCCCCACGAACGCCATACAGCATTTTGGCCTTGATAAGCGGGACTGTGCGCAGGCCGCACAGGAATTCGGCTACGGCGTTTCCACCGGGTTTATGCGGGACTATTTCGATGCAGATCGCGAGGGCAAAAAGGAAATGCTGAAAGACCGCAACATGTTCGGCCTTTGGCAGGGTTTGTTGCGCGTCGCCGGATCATTCGGTGATTGTCCGCGATGTATGGCGGTGTGCCCGGTTGGCAATGACTATCATGCGTATCTGTCGGAAGTTCAAAAACACATTCCCGAGAAGACAGCCGAGAAAATAGCCAAAGCAAAACACTTCAAGGCAGTACGCAAGGAAGGTGGAGATGCGCCCGGTCTTGATGACTGGAACATCCGCTGGGTCGGAGCTGATGGATACCAGGGCATCGTGGCGCGGCAGTTGAAGGAATACAAACAGCGCCAGCTTGAGCGCGAAATGTCGGAGGGTCAGGACTGAACAATGGTTACTGCCTTTCAAGTGCCGATCACAGCGGACAAGATCAAAAGCAAAGCGCGCGAACTGGGTGCTGACATTGTTGGCATCGCTGATGGTGCCGCGATGAATGCCAACCCGCCGGACATCGAGGACCCGCGCCGCCCATCCGACATAACTGATCACGATGCCGGGCGGGTGATTGTTATCGGTCAACGGGTAAGCCTTGGCGCAACGCGGATCGTCGATTGGTCTGATCGCCATAAATATGTGAATGACGAACTCACCATTGCCTCTCTCGAAGAGATCGCGCTTGATATGGTTCGCTGGCTCGAGCGGGACGGTTATCCAGCGTTGATCGTGCCACCAACGCACGTCGACCCATGGCGCTATGATGGTGACCCGAGCCCTCATCAAAAACTGCCACTGTCGCTCGATCATGCTGCAGTGGAAGCCGGGCTTGGCACCTTGGGGCTCAACCTGCAATTGCTCACGCCGGAATTTGGGCCGCGGGTCATTCTGACCGCTGTTCTAAGCTCTGTCCCGGTGGAGGCTGACAGCAGAATGGAACAACCGCTTTGTCGTGGACCCGAATGCGGGCGATGCCTGAGTACGTGTCCGGGAGATGCCGTTGGGCTGTGGAAGCGTGACTGGGTTGCCTGTGACACGTACCGCCAGCCTCATGGCTTTAAGCAGGTGACCGAGTTTCTCGGTGAAGTCATTGATGAAACAGACCCGGAAACCCAGAAAGCAATGTTGCGGAATGAAAAAAGCTTTCATATCTGGGCCAGCATCCTGCGTGGTGCGGGCGCGGTTACGGGTTGCCGGCGATGCCAGGATGTGTGCCCGGTCGGTGAAGACTACGAGTTTATGCTGAAAGACGCGATGGACCATATTCCAGAAGACACTGAAGTAAAACAGCAGCGTCTTGAGCAACTGCGAGCCGAACAATCAGCGGGGCGTCGCGGCCCCGGTTACGATGCGCAGAAGAGATGGATAGGCTCATGAGCAGGACTGAGGCGCCAGAACGAACATCCGCTTCTGTTCCCCTGCGGTCACAAACCCCAAAATCCAGGGGGCGTCGCGAAGAGATTCTGGCGCGCGCGACGGAGTGCTTCGTTCGCATGGG
>JAJFHB010000282.1 GCA_021775795.1 Hyphomicrobiales bacterium
TCCAGCACGGCTTTACAACCAACCTGAAAGGCATTGACTGGATTGCGCGACACTTTCCCGAGCATCGGGTGCACACCGTGAACTTTCCTGGCGATCCCTACCCAATCCACATCGATGCGACTTTCACACCGTTGCGGCCCGGTCTCATCGTGAACAATCCCGAGCGCCGCCTGCCGGATGAACAGCGCGGGCTGTTTGAAAAAAATGGCTGGGAGATTGTTGATGCAGCGCGGCCGGCACACAATGCGCCACCGCCGCTTTGTTACTCGAGCGTCTGGCTGTCGATGAATGTCCTGGTGCTCGATCCCAAGACCGTCTGTGTGGAAGCCTCAGAAGTGCATCAGCTCGATCAGCTCGACAAGCTTGGTTTTGAAGTGGTGCCCGTGCCGTTCCGCGATGCCTATGCATTTGGTGGCGGTTTGCATTGCGCTACCGCCGACGTTTATCGGGAAGGTGTCTGCGAAGATTATTTTCCAGCCCAGCCGCGGGAGATCTGAGTAAAAGAAACGTGCGCTTATCACCGCAAAATCTTATCATCTAACAATCACATTTTTGAAACCATGCCGATGGAGGCGACCGTGAATTTAGTAGGCAACTGGCATTACCCCACAGCAATGCGCATGGGCGCAGGACGAATTTCGGAGCTGCCCGAAGCCTGTGGTTCGCTTGGTCTTAATGCACCCCTGATCGTTACGGATGCCGGGCTTGCCGGATTGCCGATGCTACAGGCCATGCTTGAGGCCTGTAAGGCTGCCGGTCTGAAAGCGGGTATGTTTTCTGACGTCAAGTCGAACCCGGTCGAAGAGAATGTGACGCTTGGGGTCGAAGCCTATCGCGCCGGCGGTCATGACGGCATCGTGGCCGTTGGCGGCGGTAGCGGTCTTGATGTCGGCAAAGCAGTGGCGCTCATGGTCGGACAAACCCGGCCCGTGTGGGATTTTGAGGATATTGGCGATTGGTGGACCCGAGCCGATGCTGATGCGATTCCCCTGATTATTGCTGTGCCCACAACTGCTGGCACCGGATCGGAAGTGGGTCGCGCTTCCGTCATCACCAAACAGGACACACACGAAAAGAAAATTATCTTCCACCCAAAGATGATGCCGTCACTTGTCATCAATGATCCGGAACTGACGCTTGGCCTGCCGGCACGACTGACAGCGGCTACGGGCATGGATGCGCTGGCTCACAATCTCGAGGCCTATTGTGCACCCGGTTATCATCCGATGGCGGTCGGAATTGCGCTTGAAGGTATGCGTCTTGTAAAAGACTGGCTGCCAGGCGCTGTTGCAGACGGCAGCAACCTTGAAGCCCGTTCCCACATGCTTGTGGCGTCATCCATGGGGGCGACCGCCTTCCAGCGCGGACTGGGCGGCATTCATGCGCTATCCCATCCGCTGGGCGGGCGTTATGACGCCCATCATGGAACCCTGAATTCCATCCTCATGCCCTACGTTCTCGAAGCCAACCGCAGAGCCATCGAAGGCATCATTTGTGATGCGGCGCGCTACCTGGACATCCAGGGCGGCTACAGCGGCTTTCTCGACTGGGTGGTTAAGCTCCGGGCGGAGATTGAGATGCCACATACGCTGGCTGAAATTGGCATTGATGATCAGCACATGGAAGAACTCGGGGCGATGGCGGTGGAAGACCCCTCTGCCGGCGCCAACCCGATCCCGCTGACAGCACAGCAGTATCGTGACATTGGTATCAGGGCTGTGTCTGGCGCCTTATAGATCAGTCCAGATAAGCCTGTCGTCCGCTCACGCGTTGGTCATACAGGGAAATTGCAGCGAAGATTGCAACGCAGACCAGAACAACGGCGCCACCACCGATTGTTGTGAGACCGGGGACCTCGCCGACCAGCAGCCAGGTCCACAAGGGTGCAAGGATCGTTTCGATCAACGCCAGAAGGGTCACCTCGGCTGCGGGGATGTAGCGTGTGGCGTAGGTTATGAAGGTGAAGCCAAGGCCGATCTGGCCCGCACCTAAAATCAGGCTGATGATAAAATCATGACTGGACATGGCGAGCGTTTCGACCATGAACAGGCAGGCTGCAGCGCTTACAAGACCGGCAAGCGAGGTCGCGGCCAGCATGTCCGTATCCTTGTTCATGCGCAGCAAGATGACCAGCATGGAAAACACCACGGCAGTGGCAAAGGCGATCATTACGCCAAGGAACTGACCGGTGGCCAGCCCGTCGTTGACCATGAGGCCGATGCCCACCAGCGCCAGGATGAGGACGCCCCAGGATTTGAGGGGTAGTTTCTCGGAAAGCAGAATCCAGGCGAGAAAGGCTGTGATCAGCGGGCTGGAACCAACGACAAACACCACATTGGCAACAGTGGTGTGCAGCATGGCGAAGAGGTAGGAGATGAAGCCGATGCCCAACATGATGGCAATCCAGAAGCCACCCCAGCCAATGTAAAGATAGCGCTCAAATGTGCGGCCACGGCTTTGCACGGCAACAATCACAAACAGCACAACAAAGAACGAAACGCCGCGGTAGAACAACACGGACCAGCCGTCGGCGTCTTCAATGAGCCGGATGAGCGGGCCGCCGGTGCTCAACACAGCACCGCCACACAGCGCCAGGATGACGCCGAGTAGATGCCTGTCCGGGCTGCCTGTACTATCAATAGCGGTCATGTACGATCAGTTACAGTCATGGGCCTCAACGCTGGGCGTGCTGGTGCGCGTGGAGTTTACGTCTGTCGCGAGGCTGCACCAGAATGTCAGCGAAGGCCAGTCATAAGAATTGTTTCGGCAATGGCTTTTGCACCTTGCATGGGCGCCATGATGTGGACACCGGCGACGCCATCGATTTGCTTCAGGCCTTGAATGGCCTCAACACAAATTGCCCGGCCTTCCGCTTTCTCATCTTCTGCAGCTTCCATACGTTCCAGTGTCGCGTCAGGAACAGAAACACCGAAAAGATTGTCGTTCATCCAATGTGCGGATTTTGCGGAGAGCAGCGGGCCGATGCCGACAATGAATTTGAGCTTGTCGGTAATGCCGTGTTGGCGCAGCGCTGCAAAGTAACGCTCGGCGATGCCCAGGTCGTAGCAGAACTGGGTTTGAGCGAACTGGGCGCCGGCATCTATTTTGCCGTTGAGCCCTTTGGGCAGGAAGTCTTCCGGGGGATCAAACGGTGCATCTGCACAGCCGATGAAAAAATCGGGCGCTCCCTTTATCTCGCGGCCTGAAGGCAGTTGTGCCTCATCGCGCATGGTGCGGGCGAGAGTGATGACGCCGCGCGAATCGAGATCAAAGACCGGCATTGCATCCGGCATGTCGCCGGCTTTCGGGTCATCACCATGAAGGATAAGAAGGTTACGCGCGCCCTGAGCAGCTGCACCGAGAAGATCACTGGCAATGCCGATGCGATTGCGGTCGCGGCAGGTGAGCTGGAGAACAGGTTCCACACCTTGCGCGCACATGAGTGCGGCGCAGGCGGTACTGGACATGGTTGCTCGTGCACCGGCACCGTCCGTCACGTTCACGGCGTCCACAAGTCCTTCCAGGGGCTTTACCCGGTCGAGAAGATCTGATGGATTAGCTGACAGCGGCGGCGTGATCTCAGCGGTGATGACAAAGTCGCCTGCGTCGAGTTTTGTCTGCAAATTCCCCATGGGTGTCTCTTCCTCAAACCGGTCGTTTTCTTGTGGCAAATGTTCGCATTCGGCCGAAGCTGCGAGAATATGCGGACGCGTCGCCGGGAAATCGCTCAAAAGCGACCAAAATAGGTAGAGATCGACGGCTCGGTCCGTATAGGGTTGCCGCGTTCACGAGGAGAATTGAATGAGCTTACCCGATTGGGCGAAGCAGAGCTTGAAATGGGGGTCTGCAGCGCTGCTGGTGGCAGCAGGTTTGCTGGTGCTCATCATATTCACGCGTATGCCAAGCCACGACCGCACCTGGGACCAGATGCAGGCACAACTGCCGCAGGTGGAAATCACGGGCGACCGGGTCAACATCGTGAACGTGCGTGATTTTTCCTACGCCGCTGCAGATGAAGTGTCGGACGCGCACTATGGTGAAGGCAATTATCACGCACGCGAAATCACAAGCCTCTGGTACGGCATATCCCACTTTCACGACTATGGATTTGCTCACACGTTTCTGAGCTTTGGCTTTTCAGACGGACGCTTTCTGGTGGTGTCCATCGAGGCGCGGCTGGAAGAAGGGGAAACCTATCATCCCTTCGATGGCCTGTTGCGGAATTACGAGCTCATCTATGTGCTGGGAACGGAACGGGATATTGTTGGCGTCCGCAGTCACTGGAGGGATGAACGGGTCCTGCTTCACCAACTGAAGGTGTCGCAGGCTGAGGCTCGGGACATGTTCCTTGATTTCATGCGGGATGCCCGCGATATCGAATCTGAGCCGCGCTTCTACAATTCTCTGACCGATAACTGCATGACCCGGCTGGCCAGTCACTCAGAAGCCCTCAGCGGGCTTTTGGCAGGATGGGATATGCGCGTTGTGTTCCCCGGCTACTCAGACGAAGCCTTGTATGAGCAGGGCCTTCTCGACACGCGTTTCAGTTTGGAAGAATTACGTGCCGCAGCGGAGGTAGACCCTTCCGTTGTGGGTATCGATGATCCGGCGTTTTCAGCCCGCATCCGGGGCAGGTGAGAAGCTGGCCTGCGTTTTGTTCAAATGGTTCCATATGACCATCAAACGATCCAGATGACAGAGACAGGCGTAGCGCCCAGACCGTTGCGCGTGCTGCTGCCCGAGGGATCCAGCACCTCTGCCCGTGAAGCGGTGACAGTTCTTGGGCTCGCGGGCCATCATGTGGAAATCTGCGACCCGGACCCTTATTGTCTGGCACGCTTTTCGAAGTATACCCGGGCCTACCATCGCTGCCCTCCCATGGGCAGCGA
>JAJFHB010000283.1 GCA_021775795.1 Hyphomicrobiales bacterium
TGAGGTATTTAGTCCTTGACAGAAGGTCGTCGACGAAATCTGGTTAGCAGCGCTTGAGGCCGACAACGGCCGCCCACAAGTTGGTGGTTCCGTGAGGCAATACAGCCAGGCGGGGCAGCATGTCGTCAATCTTGTTTTCGGCAAGAACGGTTTGCACACCCTGGACCGTGCCATCGCCGCCACTAACCGCAATGAGCCCGATTTCGCGGGCGGCAAAGTCGGCCAGAATTTCGGGCAGGGCTGTAAAATCATCCAGCAGGACAGTGGCAATGTCTGGCATGCCGCCGAGAGTTTTCGCCAACGCCTTGCCCTTTTTGCCGGCACCGGCCGACTTCGGATTGATGATGACACCTGCCTTCATGTCTTCTCCACGGGCTTGTTCATCCAGGAGTGCAACTCTCCCAATCGCCGTTTGGCGGCAAAAGCCTGCAGCAGTTGCAGACCATGCAAAACAAGACAAATAACAGTCCAGGCGGCAATCGCCAAAAGACCCCAATCCGGGCGGCCGATCAGTGCTGAGAGTGTCATCAAAACCATATTTGGGTTTCGCCGCGCTGTAATTTGCCGAAACAAAGTGTCAATGCGGCGCCATATGTGAATTTCCAGGCCAAGGGCCTTTATGGAAATTCCCTCCATCAAGCGCTGTACCACATAGCCTGCAACGATTGCGATCAACGACCATGTTACCACATCAGGTGCCAGGGGATGGGCAGAGGCCGCAAGTCCAAAAGCCCAGGCCATGTACCAGAACGGTGGATGAATGAGGTCTATGCCATGGTCAAAGATATCGCCCCATTTGCTGGAGGTAATGGTGACTCGGGCAAGTTTGCCATCAACGGTGTCCAGGAAGGTCATGAGCCAGGCTGAAACAAGCCCCCATAGCCACATCGCTTCCATAAAACAAAACATTGCGGCAAAGACGAAGACAGCGCTCAGCGCGGTGACCTGGTTTGGCGTGATGGAGGTCGGTGCGATAGCCCGCGTCACGTAAAATGCAGGCAGCGGCCACAGATGTTTGGTGACAATGTCGGTAACGCCCTTGTAGGTGCCCATGAAAGTGCGCCATTCAACCTCGCGCAAATTTTCTTGGGAGACGATAAGTGCATAAGGCACCTCGCGTTTTCTCAGCGCTTTCCAGTAGGAAGCCTCCAGGTCCTGGGGCCGTTTGACTTTGGCACGCAGGTAGACCGGTATGCGCTCCACGCCATCAATCAGTACGGAAGCAGCGGCTTTCGCGTGTTCACCATCTACATGTACAGCAACCGGTTTTTCCACATTTGCCTCAGAACCCAGCAGAACAAGGCCGGTTTGCTCGATGAGACAAGGGATCAACGGGACATCAATGACGGCATCTGCTCGTACAAGAATTACCGGCTGGGTCAGTGTTGCCAGGTCGTCTTCACCGATGATCTGGTGCACACCATGTCGCGAGAACATTCTCATCATGCGCTCTGCAGGTGTCATTCCCCATATCTCAACAGTGCTTCCGCCAAGAAAACAGACAACCGGACGCAGCGGCACGCCTGCCGTGGCAGGAGATCCAGAGGTTTTTGATTTCGAAGGGGTTTTTGTCACAGAAACCGACTACCAACACAGTCAGTGGCACAACGCCAAACGCATGCTGCTTCCTAGAGGGTTTCGTGTCTGAATGCAATTGTGCTTGCAGCCAGAGAGAAAACCATTACCGGCATCCATGCCGCCATCCAGGCTGGAAGGAGGCCAAGTTCGCCCAATGTCATGGCGATACCATCGAGGACGAAGAAAGCAAACCCAAGTCCTATGCCAGCGGCAAACAACAGCCCCAGGCCACCGCCGCGGCGATAGCGGCCCGCCAGTGGCACGGCGATCATAATCATCAGGAAACCGATGAGCAGAAATGTGATGCGCTTGTGGAACCAGGTGGCGTAAACGTGTGGAGGGCGAATACCGAAGCCGGCGTTCTCAACAAAAAAGCTAAGTTCTCTAATTGACATTTCTTCGGGGTCGCCGGAGCGAAGACCCACTGCAGCCGGGCGCATCAGGCCACTATAAATAAGCCGCGTCACCTGGCTGGGTTGAACATTCTCACGATAGTAGATTGCAACGTCCGCCAGTTCCCAACGGCCATCCACAAGTTCAGCCGTATCAGCCATCAACTGCTCAATGAGCAGGCCGTCTGAGTCACGCCGGAAAATTATCACATCCTCCAATGACGTGGCTGACGCGTTGCTGCCGGTTGCGCGCAATATGTCATTGCCCGAACGCATCCAGATCGGATCGTCCTCGCCCACACGGATGCGGCCGTCACTGTATTCTCCGACAGCCCACTCGTGCAGAATCGGCGCCGCCGCGGGTATGGCAACGTCATTCAGCAGAAACTGTACAAGCCCCAGTATTGCCGCCAGTGGTGCAAGCATGAAAATCATCCGCAACGGTGAAATTCCGGCTCCCCAAATAGCCACCAATTCACTGTGGTGACTGATTTCCGTGAGAAGCATGAGGGTTGCGAGCAGGATGCTCAAGCTCATGAAACTCGACATAATGCTGGGCGCGCGAAGCACCGCATAAGTGCCGATCGTGGACAGGTCATTGTCGTGCAGAGCAAGAATGTCTTCGGCATAGGTAACAATGTCCAGAGACAGCACGAAGGCCGTAACGCCGAACACTATCATCGCAAATCGCAGAATGAGCATGCGCGAAAGGAGCAATCCAATGGTCCACATCAGGCGCGCCTCGCGAGCAACTGCAGAAATTGACGCCTCACCCAGTTGCTTACCTCACTCAGGCGATCAAACACAGGGTCCAGCGTATCGGGTCTGAGCGTGAAGCAGACGCGGTAATAGCGCCACAAAGCAAAGGACGTCAGGATGAAGAACGGCAACCATAGAGCAAACCAAATGGAAGCATCCTGCACACGCACGGCAAGCGCACCCTGCTCGACCACCTCATTATAGACAACGAGAATAATCATCGCGACGGCGAACCGGTAGGCGCGTTGGCCACGCCGCCGTCCGAGGGCAAATGGTATGGCCAGAATGGGCAGGATGAGAATGGTCGCAATACTGACAAGACGGCGCTGCAGTTCTGATTTCATCTCCTGCAGGGTCGTGCCACCTGGAGGCGCGTCGTAATACTCAATCAGTTCGGGGAGGGTTAGCTCCCGCTCATCTTTCCCGCGAGATCTAAACAAGGCCCGGGCTGTCTGGCCGAGGGGGGTGTCAATCTGGCTGAACTCACCAACCTGGTGTTGGGGCAGGGGTTCGCCGGCATCGATATTCGGCCAGGTGTCCAGGTCGAGCCGGTGGCCATTTTCAAGACGCAGAACCGGACGCGTTTCACCCTCCAGGTCTACAAGGGAGCCATTCGCGGCCGAAACTGTGCGGCTGCCATCCTCGCCCCGGTCCTCGAAGAGAAAGATGCGCTCAAAGCGGTTCTCCCGCCGTGACAGTTCATCAAGAATGAACGTTCGTGTTCCAGCCTGCATAAAGACGCCTTCTTCGGCGAGATAAAATATTTCAACACTTGTGGCGGCGTGAACGAGAGCACGGTAGGCGTAGCGGGCATGTGGCTGAACAAAACCGAAAATCAGCAGACCTATCATCGTGAACACCAAAGCCATGGCGAGCACGGGACGGGTGAGCTGGTGAAGGCCGACGCCGGAGGCCATGAAGGCGTCAATTTCACTTGCCTTGCTGAGTTGATTGAAACTGAACAGCAGGCCCAGAAAGAACGCTGCCGGCAGCGCCAGACCCAGGTAATGAGGGACCAGATAGGCCAGCATTTCGAACACGATGCTGAAGGAGTTCTTCTTGCCGAGCGTTATTTCGAGCAGTCTTATCATGCGTTCCGAAAGGAGCAGCAACAAGCCAATGGCAATGGTCGCCCCGAGCGGGCGCAGGGTCTGAACTATGACATATCTGGTAGCAACGCTTGAAATGCGATCGAGCATGAAGTTGCGTTTTCCTCCCAGACCCTATCCGTTAAGCGACAGGTTAGACGGATCGGATTGCCGATACCGCTTTCGAGTTCTCAACCGACCCAACAAGACCGAACTGCCGCTGCAAGCGCCTCAAGGTCTGATGGCGTTGTTGCAGATGATAGATCTGGAACGGCTGGCCACCCTTGGTCCGGATAGTCCTCATTGTTAAATGCCTGAATGCTGTCATAGCGCGGAAGTACGTGAAAATGCACGACTTTATCGACCATCATCAGCATCAGGTAATTGATCTTCTTGTAGGGCCGAAACGCCTGCAACGATTGTTCGATATCACGGGTGACGGCTGCAAGCTCGGCAAAGGCGTTCTGACTGATGTCGGAAAAGGCTTCCGCCTCGTCTTTGCACACAAGAACCAGTGCCCCGAGTGTGGCCTGAGCCGGACGCAAAAGCACGCACCAGTGCTCATATTCCCGAATGAGAGTCCCCGGGTATCCGAATTTCTCCATGGTTGGATTTGTGTTCATTGGTGCTCATCTCTCTTCGCGGTAACGGGGGATAGTTCAGAATATACGGCACGGCGCATTAATGCAGCAATCGTAGTACTTTACGGCCATTCTATGTTTTCAATTCTGTATCAAGTTTGAATGTGCGCAGTTCCCTGAACTGCTGTTCTGCAGGATCAAAGCCACGTATCGTGACGGTGCAGCCTTCAGCCCTGCCGTTGGCGTCAACTTTATAGAGATTGTATTGTGCGGCCGGGCGATGACCGGCTTTGGCGGCAGATGCGGATGGCACACCAATTGTGTGACCCAACCCGTGGACTGTTTCGATGGTCTGTAACATATCGGTGTGATTGTGGCCGTGCAGCACAAGTTCTGCGCCTTGCTCGCATAAAATCTGTTTCAGCGCTTTCGCATCGTCCAGAGCCTTCCGCTTTCGGTTCTGCCCCGGCAGCGGCGGATGGTGAATGAGGACAATGCGGAAGAAACCGTCGCGGCCAAGCTTGTGCAGGGTGGTGGACAATTCGACCAATTGCTCCGCGCCAAGGCGGCCGGCGGCGATGAACGGTGGCTTTGGTACAGCGCTGGATAATCCAACGACGGCAATGTGACCGTTGATACGGACAAAGGGAAAGGCCGCGTTGTGGTTGACGTAGGCGCTGCCTGTTTCGTTCGATGACATGTAGTCCTGCCACACGCCCATGCTCTTTGACCATTCAAGCGGAACATAGGCATCATGGTTGCCGGGAACCACGGTCACGCGGTCCGGTAAGCCCAACGTCTGCAGCCAAGCGTTGGCACCGTGGAATTCTTCCTCCAGCGAGAGATTGACAAGGTCACCGGTTACCACGATTTGATCCGGGCTCTGGCGCTTTATATCCGCCACCATGAGATCGACCACCTGACGGTTGTGCACATGCTTGCGGCCCCGCTGCCAGTTGAAATATCCCAGCATGCGCTTGCTCAAAAGCCGTCGCAGGCCTGGACGTGGCAGGGGCGAGAGGTGGGGGTCTGAAAGGTGAGCTATGGTTATCATGCAAATTGCCGCAGTGACGGGCGTGAAGTTGACTTGACTTGGGTCTGATGCGATTGAGGTGCGAGTTCTATCAGGGTTCGCTCAAAAAGGTCATATCAAAGTGAAAGTGCTGATCCTGGGCGCGGGCCAAGGCAAAAGGCTTCTGCCGCTGACACAGGAAGTGCCGAAGGCGCTTCTCGACATTCACGGACGGACCCTCGTAGAGCGCCAGATCGATGCGTTCGTTGCCTGTGGCATCCGTGAATTTATCGTCATAACCGGCTATGGCAGTGATCTGATGGCGGATATGCTTGAACAGATCGAGGCGCGTAATCCGGGAACAAGCATCCGTACGGTCTACAATCCGTTCTATTCCGTTTCGGACAATCTCGCGAGCTGCTGGATGGCGCGCGAAGAAATGACCGGCGATTTTATCCAGGTCAACGGCGACAATCTGTTCCGTGCAGACCTGGTGAAAGACCTGCTGGCGGCGCCCCATGCACCGGTAACCGTCGCCATCAATCTCAAGGAAAGCTACGACAATGACGACATGAAGGTCATGTTGGATGGCGAGCGCCTGACTGAGATTGGAAAGACACTGCCAATTGAAGCGGTAAATGCCGAAGCTATTGGCTTTTATTGTTTCAGAGGCGAGGGGGGTGCGCTCTACCGCGATGTTCTCGAAAAGGCAATGCAGGATCCCAGCGGTTTGCGTCAGTGGTTTCCTTCAGCCGTAGGCACTCTCGCAAAACTGACAGATATCCACGTCTGCGCGGTCAGCGGCCATGAATGGTGTGAGGTTGATTTCCCGGTTGATCTGCAACATGCCCGGCAAATGGTCTCCAGCTGGGACGACTAGTCTTTGTCGCGCTCGTCCGCGAGTATTCGTTCCACAAGCTCGAGATCTGAAGGTTTGTCCACGTCAATTGCAGCGTGGGCATCAAAGAGTTCGACAGGTGCGGCTTTCAGACCAAGTTTCTGAGAGCCACCGGCAAAGGCCGCTCCCAAAGACAAGAAGCCGGTGACGTAACGGATAAGAGGGCTGAGACCAAAGGCACCCACGAGCTTCCATGGTGTCTTGCGATTGCGTTCAATGTGCTGCCAGAACTCTATGGCTTTTCTTGCCTGCGCTGTGTTGAACGTAAAGAGATTGCAGCCCGAGAACTTACCGTCTGAAAACTTCAGGAATGTTCGTACCGAGTCCGGGTAGGCTGCGAGAATGGTTTCGTCTCTTGCCAGACCGACGGTGAGATCGGCCTTTGTTTCCACAGACTTCAGGCAGAAGTCATCCACCATCTGCGGTGTGAGTAAAGCGTGGTCGGCGGTGGTCACCAGCAGCGGGTATCCGACCGCGCCACTCTCCAGGGCGTGCGCAACACTCGAACTGGCGCGATCAGAGCTCTTGACGACGGTGATGTTTTCCCGCGCGGCATACTCTGTAAACCCCTCTGCCGATTGCAGGATTTCTGGATCTTCGATGGAAATGGCAATGTTTGATGCAGCGATCGACCCACTGACGGCAGCGAGAACACGCATGATCATTGGGGTTCCGGCGACATCGAGCAGGCATTTGTGCGTTACGTTGAACGCCTTCGCCATCGGGTCGTTTGCACCGCGACCCGCCGCAAGAACCAGAACTGAATAGGGGCGTGAGTTCACCTTGGCCCCGGCGCTTGCACCGGACGTTCAAAGATACGGTAGGTTTTGCTTTGGTGAGCACCCATGAGTTCGATCAATCTTCGAACCGGCACATTGTCTTCAAGTATCCAGGACAACTCGCCCCGGGTGACGCCGCGTGAACGGTGATAATCTCTCACCTTGTCAATGACACCAACGGCAAGAGCCGAGCCGATGACACCAGACTGAAGATGCTTGCGCACGCCCATCAACGGCAATCGAATGGAATTGGGGGTTTTAAGCTTGAGCCGCCACAACAACTTCAACCACCCAATTGGCAACATGTTGCCATTCAAGTCGTCAATCGCTTCATTGACGTTCGGCAAGGTTATCGCCATCGCTGCGGGCTTGCCCTGATAGTACCCGATTGCTCCATAATCACCCTTCAACAACAGTTTGAGATTGTTGCCCAGAGCTTTGACCTCTCTGTAGGTCATCGGCACAAATCCCCAATTGTCACTCCAGGCATCATTGAAAATATCGATGACGATTTCCAGGTCGCGCTCAAAATTGGACATGTCGAAGGGGCGTATTTCCAACTCACCAGAAGCGGTTGCCCGCTGTACCATTTTCAATACTGATGCAGGAAGCTGCAAGTCGTTCGTGTACTCATAGGCGAACAGATCGCGCACTTTCGTGAACCCGTTCCGCTCAAGTTGGGTCTTGTAGTAGGGCTTGGCGTAGTTCATCAACATTGAGGGTGGGCTGTCAAAGCCATCGATCAGCAGGCCTGATTCGTCGTTGATGGAAAAGCTCAAAGGGCCGACTATCCGCGTTACACCATGCTTTGCGAACCAATCGTTTGCCGTTTCCAAAAGCGCATCGAAAACGGCATCATCGTCTATGCACTCGAGGAAGCCGAAATGCCCGGTTTCATCGTTGTAGCGCTCCAGGTGAAGTTCGCAGATCTGCGTTGACACGCGTCCAACGGGTTTGCCATCTCGCAGGGCAAGCCAAAGAGCAACCTCTGCATGGTCGTAGTAAGGGTTCTTTGTGGTTGAGAAATGCTCGCGACGCTCAAACTTCAAGGGTGGCACCCAGTGGTCGGCGCTGTTGTAAATGTCAAAAGGCACGTTAATGAATGCATCTCTGTCGGGACCGCTGTCCACGAGACGCACTTCAATTCCCGAGCCTGATGCACTTTCGTCCACTTTGCCGATATCTCCCTAAACCGCCTCGATGACCGGCGTGTCCGTTTTTGTATACCTCACTGTGCCGCTTTCCACAGAGTACAGATCGGTCGCTATTTCAGCCCAGGCCGGCCTGTGTGTGATTGCCACGATTGTATAATCGGCAGAGAGATTACGGATGTTGTCGCAGATGGCACGTTCGGTTTCCGGATCAAGAGCGCTTGTGACTTCATCCAGTATCAACAACTTTGGACGCTTAACCAGCGCGCGGGCAAGTGCAATTCTTTGACGCTCTCCGCCAGAGAATTTTGAGCCGCCTTCGCCAACAACGGTGTTTATCCCTTCCGGCAGGGATTCGATTGATTCCCAAACGCCAGCCTGCTTAAGGGCGGATACAATATCGGCTTCGGTGACATCCGCATCACCCAATGCCACGTTCAGAGCTACTGTCTCATGAAACAATGCCAACTCCTGTGGAACGTAGCCAATCATCTCTCGCCAGTGGTCGAGGTTAATCTCAGAGAGCGGCACACCATCGATCAAAATATCGCCCGAATCGGGTTGATAAAGGCCGGTAAGCAGGTCGATCAACGTGGTCTTGCCTGCCCCTGATGGGCCTTGCAGAACGGTGATACTGTTTACCGGGATGGTGAGAGATGCATCGGATATTACAGGAGTGCTGTCGTAGGCAAAGGAAACGCGCTCAAAGCGGCATACATCCTGGAAGCTTGGTTCCCTTGTGCCGTTGTTTATCTCCCTCAGGCCTTCAGCCTCTGTAATGAGTTCCTGCAATCGCCAATAGGCACTTTCAAACTGTACTGCACCTTGCAGGAACTGCTGCATTTTGCCGATGTTGCGGACGACACTGTAGAAGAGAATTCCCGTCACGATAAGTTCGGGCACCGGGATGTTCCAAAGCACAGCGGCGCCGAACATTCCCAGGCCGAGAGACAGGTAGATGATAATTTCCTGGCCGTGCGCGACGCCCAGTTTTGCGAGAATCTGTTTCCGCATTGCGCCGCGAACCGACCTGATTTTCTTCTGAAACAGGGTTGCAAAGGCGTCTTTGCGGTCCATCGTCTTGAGTGGCTTGATGTTATGCAGTGCGTCCGTAAGATAGATCGCGAGCTCAGAAGTCTTGTCTGTTTGCCGGTAGCCGGCTTTTTTCGAAATGCGGGTAAGGAAACTCAGACAAATCGTCATAACAACGCCGACGGCGGCACCAACTGCTGCAAGCTGCAATGAAACCTGGGTTGCGACGGCGATATAAAAAAGCACCTGAACCATGCAGGCGACCCACTTTGCTGCGGAAAGATAGGCTCTGCCTGCGCGCGTTGCATCGTTGCTGATGGCGTTGGCGATGCGACCGACACGTTGATTGGAAAAATAGCTCCAGCGAACGTTCAGCAATTGCTCAATAAGGCGCTTCCGCAACCGGGTCGAAACGTCCGCCACCGTGTATCCAACGTAAGAAAGCGCCGCGAACATAAATATTGCCTTGAAGCAAAGCAGGATGACGATGAGCACCAGCATGCCGGTAATTGTTTCCGGAACGCCGAGACTTGTCATGAACTCAAGCGCCGTTGCGTTGAATTCGGACGCCCCTTCCTGCGGGCCGCCTGCAACCAGTGTGATGGCGGGAAGCATGGTGGTGATGCCGGCGGCTTCAGCGAAGCTGGCAAGAATCAGGCAGGCGAAAACCAGCGAAGGACGAGTGCCTTCGGCTCCAAAAAAGATTCTGAACACACTCTTCATTGGTCGTCAGCCTGCAAAGCAGTGCTGCCCGTCAACAGGTGTGTGTCTGCATCATAATGGGTCGATTGTCGCGACATGTGTATGCAATACTTTGGCGAATGCGCCCTGACAACAGAACATCGCAGGGTGCGTCGATGATAACCTGCAGGCACCGAATCTTCGCACGTGTTGCCTGCGGCGCGACAATAACGCATCCATAGTTTGCGGCAAGCCGAGGCTGAGGGGCGTGTGTCGCTGGACGAATTTTGCAATGGCCCTCTTAGGCGTCACAGGTTGCTGTTGAATGGTTTCAAGATTCTTGTTCTCCTTCGTGTCAAAGCTGGTGCTTCAGCCCTATTTCAGGCTCACGCGCGCCCAAACCCTTGGAGTGCGGGCGATGGTTCGTGATGATGAGGGGGCATTCCTGCTCGTGCGCCACACCTATGCGCCAGGCTGGACGTTTCCGGGAGGAGGGGTAGACCGCGGAGAAACCCTGGAAACTGCAGCGGTTAGAGAGCTTAGGGAAGAAGTTGGTGTCGTTGCCACCGAGCGCCCGAGACTCTTCGGCATTTACTCCAACCACGACAGGTTTCGTGGAGATCACGTTGCGCTCTATGTGGTGGATGGCTGGATTGCAGCGGATCAGAAAAGTGCTTCCCTGGAAATCGCCGAGCAGGGGTTTTTCGCTGCCAACAATCTGCCGGATGGA
>JAJFHB010000284.1 GCA_021775795.1 Hyphomicrobiales bacterium
GGCGTCTGCGGCGCTATCGCCTGTTCGGCCGCTTCTGGCGGGCAGACTGGTCGCACTTTTTTGAAATTTTCAGGCTGGGCACGCCCATCGCGATTGCCCATCTGGCGGAAGTGGGCATGTTTCTGGCGACGGCCCTGATCATGGGCCTGCTCGGAACTACACCCTTGGCGGCTCATGCCATCGCCATCCAGTGCATATCAATTTCCTACATGATACCGGCCGGCATCGCCCAGGCCGCAACCGTGCGCGTTGGCCGCGCTGCCGGCGCGGCAAATTTTGAGGCCGTGGCCCGTTCCGGGTGGACGGCAATGGCATTGGGCTTTGGCGTGGCGCTGGTGCCGGCGATAGGTTTCTGGTTCTTCGGCAGCGCAATTGCGGGACTGTTTCTCGATTCGAGCCAGCCTGAAAACCAGGCGGCGATCACACTTGCCGTGGCATTTCTTGCCATAGCGGCCTGGTTCCAGATCGTCGAGGCCGGGCAGGTCATTGCTCTGGGTGCATTGCGGGGCATCAAGGATACCCGCGGGCCGATGTTGATTGCACTCATCGGCTATTGGGGTCTTGGGCTGACATCGGCTGCCGTGTTCGGCATCTATCTGGATTTGGGCGGTCGCGCCATCTGGATCGGCCTGGCGGTATCCCTTGGCGTTGTTGGTGTTTTGCTGATCCAGCGTTTCTATACGAAATCACGCGGCCTTATCAGAGAAGCACAATGGTCTGCGTAGTTTGGGCGCCCTAAGCACCCGATGTTCATTTGCGCTCTAGCGAAGTCGGTGGCCCTTGGGATCGAATGATGCCGATAAACTCATCGTGCCCCGGCATAGCTCACCGGCTATATCGACATGCAGCTTTGCGCCTTCCCTCACACCTGGTGTTGTGGTGCCGACATAGCCCAGCGCTACCGGCCGACCCACCCGATAACCAAACGCCGCCGAGGTTGTCTGGCCCACAATTTCGTCTCCAAGGCAAATGGGCTCATTGCCAAGCGGGACCACATCTTCGTCGTCGAAGAGGATAGAAACCATTCGGCTCGCAGTCCCTTCATCACGCCGCTTCAAGAGGGCATCGCGGCCGATGAACTCGCTTTGCCATGCTACTGCGAAGTCGAGGCCGGCCTCCAGCGGCGTGATGTCTGTGTCGAGGTCGTGACCATAGGCGAGATAGCGCTTTTCGATGCGCATCGAGCCTTGCGCATAGAGCCCGCACGGGCTTGCTCCCGCTTCCCATAACGCCTCATAAAGTCGTCGCCCATCGGCCTGGCGGCAGGTTATCTCCCAACCCGCTTCGCCGACATAGGAGAGCCGCGCCGCACGAACCGGCAGGCCGGCTATCTCCACTTCTGCGTGGCGGAAATAGCCAATATCCATGAGCGCCGTACCTCCAAGCGCGCGGGCAATATCGCTGCTTTGCGGGCCCATAAGACCAAGCACACAATAGTCTTCGGTTTCATCAAGAAGCGTCACGCGCTCATCGTCTTTGAGATTGCGCCCGAGCCATGCCATGTCGCGTTTGATGGCCCCGGTGCCGACGTAAAGCCGGAAGCGTTCATCACTGAGGCGAAGGGCTGTCAGATCGCTTTCAAAGCCGCCGCGTACATTGAGCATGGCCGTGTAGATCGTGCGTCCGGGCGGGCGCGTCATGTCGTTCGCGCAGAGGCGGTTCAGGAAACTTTCAGCGTCCGGCCCGTATACTGCGATCTTGCCAAACGTCGACTGGTCGAAGAGGCCTGCGCGTTCATGAGCGGCGGCCACTTCACGGCCGACCTGGTCAAACCAGGCTGGCTTGCCGAACGTCAATTTGGGCTCGTGCCGGCAATCGAAATAGAGCGGCCGTTCCCAACCGTAGAACTGACCGCAACGGGCGCCTGCAGTTTTGAAGCTCGCCTCCAGAGGAGAGGACCGCAAACGCCGGGCAGTCGCATGGGCGCGGCCGGGGTAAGTGATCTCGTAATGCGTGCCAAGGATCTCCGGTACGCGGGCGCTAAGCGCTTCAACGGAAGAGAAACACTCCGGAAACCTGGACGGAGAGGCTTCGCCCAAGTCGAAAGGCATGTGCCCCTCGACAATACAATGGGCAAGTGCCATTCCAGCGCCGCCGCCGGTGGCGACGCCGACCGAATTCATGCCGCAGCCCAGGAAGAGGCCGGGCGTTTCAGCAGCCTCGCCGAGCAGGAACGAACCATCGGGCGTAAAGCTCTCCGGGCCGTTCAGCAACATGCGCACTTCCGCCGTTTCGAGCACGGGAAGCCGGTGCAGGGCATTCAGCATCATGGGCTCGAAATGATCCCAGTCCTCAGACAACAACTGGAAGGCAAAATCCTCGCCCAGAAGCTCAGGATCGATTGCCTTGCCCATGGACTCAAAGCAGCCAACAAGCAGGCCGCCAGAATCGTCGCGGATGTACAGATGGGAATCATGATCCGACAGAGTTGGCCTGTTGCCGTTGATGCCATCCACCGGTTTGGTCAGAAGATAGAAATGTTCGCAGGGCCAGACCGGAACGGATACACCGGCCATGGCGCCGGCCTTGCGGCTCCATAATCCGGTGCAAAGGGCAATTGCCTCGCAGCGGATTGTCCCGCCGTCGGTTTCCACGCCCACAATCTTTCCGGCTTTGGTCAAAATGCCGGTAACACCGGTCTCCTCGAACACGTGCGCGCCGCGGTTGCGGGCACCCTTGACCAGGGCAGCGCAAAGGTCGGATGGGCTGACGCGGCCATCGTCTGGCGACCAGACCGCACCGATGACATCATCCGCGTTCATCAGCGGCCAGCGCTCCTTTGCCTCTCCCGCATCAATCGATGTCGCGGCCACACCGAAGCTTCGGGCCAAGGCCTCCTGACGCTTTATGTGAGTGAGCCGGTCAGTGCTCGTTGCGATCGAAAGCGAGCCTTTGTTGATCCACCCTGTTGCCTGGCCCGTTTCGCCCTCAAGCTCCGAATACAAGGATACGGAATAACGGATCAGATCAGTGAGGTTTCGGGTTGAACGAAGCGCACGCACCTGGGCTGCGGAATGCCAGGTGGTGCCGGAGGTCAGCTTGTTGCGCTCAAGCAAGATTGCATCTGTGACACCCAGCTTTGCCAGGTGGTAGAGCGTTGAACAGCCCATGATGCCGCCGCCTATGACGACGACAGAGGCGTGAGCAGGAAGTGTGGAGTTCACCGCCATCGCATTACTGCCAAACCGGAGGGGGAAACCGCTTTCTCATCCGGTGAGCACCCAGAACCCGATCAGCTTTAGAAGCACGCTCATTCTTCGGTACATGAGAGTGTCCCGCTGCTGAGTGATCATGCCCGGTCATTGATGTTCTTGCAGTCTGCCTGTGCAGCTATTTGACGACCAGCACCGGGCATTTTGCCAGAATCTCGACGCGGTGCGAGACACCGCCGCGCAGCAGACCTTCAAGATCGCCCATACCGCGTGAGCCGAGAACGATCATGTCCGCGTTGTGGTGTTTGCCGCGGGCAATAATGGTGCGGGCAACGGGACCCTCGACGATATCTGTTTCGACCTCTACAACGCCTGCGGCAGTGATCTTGCCGGCGGCATTATCCAGCATGTTTTTGGCGCCGCGTTTGAGAACATCAAGAATGTCCGCGTCGCGTTCGGAGAAGTGCTCAACCTTGGCGAACTGCCGCATGGCGTCCGGCACCAACTCCTGTTTCGCCACATAGAGCAGCACGATCTTGGCCTTGATTCCTGCCGCAATCTGCGCGCCGTAATCGACAGCCTTCATGGAGTGTGCCGAGCCATCGACTGCAATCAAGATGGTTGAGATCATATTTAAAACTCCCCGTTGGCAGGCACGTCCCGGCAACCCGCGATGACCGCCCAGCATTTTTGTCTGAGCCAATACTGACCTACAAGATTACAGCTGGCAACATCCGCTCGTGAAGTGCCCTCACAACGACTGCGCGACGTGAAGTAATTACCTTGCACCGGTTCCCACCTGCAGCCGCACAGCCTATGCTGATCCATGCCTCTTCGTTCGCTTGTCTTGTCAATTGTGTTGTGGAGTGTAGCGGGCGCGGCTGTCGCCCAGGAAACCGCTGTCGACCTGGAGCTGGCCCTGGCGGTCGATGCATCCTTCAGTGTCAGCGATGAGGAATATCAGCTTCAGTTGCAGGGCATTGCCTATGCGTTTCGTGATGAAACGGTGCAGGCTGCAATTGAAAGCGGCTCTCTGGGCCGCATCGCAGTTAATCTGGTGGTCTGGGCGGAGGCACGCCTGCCCAAGGATTTCAGCGGTTGGTATCTGATAGACGGTGCGCAGGATGCAGACGCTTTCGCCGACCTCGTCAGCACCTATCCCCGCCGCCTTACTGGTGGCACCGGCCTGGGAGAGGGGCTGGCAAAGACCATCGCCTCTTTCAACACCAACCGTTTTACCGCGCCGCGGCGGGTGATTGATGTTTCCGGTGATGGTGAGGAAACCACGCCACGTGAGTTTGTCGTCATCGTTTCGCAGGCGCGCAACATGGCAGACGCCCATGGCATTACGGTCAACGGACTTGCGGTTCTCAACGAGGTGCCTGATCTTGATCTCTGGTACCGGGAAAACGTACAGACAGGGCCGGACAGCTTCGTCATGTCGGTGGCCAGTTATGATGATTTTGCTGAAGCCATGCAGCGAAAGCTGTTGCGCGAGATCGAGGCGCTGCCGCGACTTTCAATGCGCTGAAGCCGTTGAGGAGCGTTCGGGAGCAACAAGCAACGATCCCCTTCAACTCGCCGCAACATGTAATTCCCGTTGACACCTGCCGCCCTTAGATGCGACCACTATTGGCCTGTGGTTCCTTTCGGTCTGGAAAGACCGGGGGATTAAAAGGGAACGCGGTGAGGTGTACCCATCAGGGACCAAACCCGCGGCTGCCCCCGCAACTGTTAGCGGAGAGGCGTACGCGCAATTGCCACTGGAAAAGCCGGGAAGGCTGCGTACGACCTGTGACCCGTGAGCCAGGAGACCTGCCACTGTTAGGCGCACACGCGTGGAAACCCGTGCTTGTGTGATGAATGGAACTGGGCCTACACGGAGGGTGTTATGCTCGAAAATACCGCAGCCACCTCAATTGGTGGATCTCTGACGTCACATCAACGTATTGCCGCCGGCTTAACGGCTGCGCTGCTGGGCATGTTTATGCTCTTCGGCGTTGGCTTCGCCCACTCGGACGTAGTCCACAACACGGCACACGATACAAGACACGCCTTTACCTTCCCCTGCCACTAGGGGAAAGTCATGATCGCGAGGATTTTGTTCGCCGCCATTCTGGCGGGGATCGCGGCTGGCGTGTTCACAACTGCCGTACAGGCCTACAAGGTTGCGCCTCTTATTCTGGAGGCCGAAACCTATGAAGGCGGCGCGCATGACCACGCAGCCCACGATGATGCGTCTTCGTCTGATGCCGGTGAAGCCGTCGAGGAAGCACACGATGATGCTGCCGGTGACGGCCATGCGCACTCCCATGGCGAAGGCGTCTGGGCGCCCGGCGATGGTCTCGAACGCACCGCGTTTACATTATTGACGAACGTACTGACAGGCGTCGCGTTTGGTTTTCTGTTGATCGCAGCTGTTGTTTTTACAGGTCGCGAGATTTCACTGAAGCACGGCATCTTGTGGGGAATTGGCGGTTTTGCCGCCTTCTCACTGGCGCCCTCTTTGGGTTTGCCACCTGAGTTGCCGGGCATGCCTGCAGGTGATCTTGTCGCGCGTCAGGTCTGGTGGTGGTCGACGGTTGTGCTGACCTGTGGCGGTCTGGCCTGTCTGGTGCTGACGAAACAAGTGGTCTGGAAGGTGCTGGGCCTCGTCTTGTTGATTGCACCGCATGTGATCGGGGCACCGCACCCGGAAATTGTTGCAAGTAATGTTCCAGCAATACTTGCCGCCGAGTTTGCTTCCGCGACTTTGGCCATGGCGGCCCTGTTCTGGGTTGTGCTGGGTGGCAGTGCTGGATGGTTCTTGCAGCGCTTTGCTGCCGATGAAGGAGTTTGACGAAGATGGCTACGGGAACAACACGTATCCCGGCAACGGTGGTGACAGGTTTTCTGGGGGCCGGCAAAACCACCCTCATCCGCCACATGCTGGAGAATGCAAACGGCCGTCGCATTGCCCTCATCATCAACGAGTTCGGTGACATCGGCGTTGATGGTGAAGTGCTTAAGGGCTGCGGCGATGAGGTTTGCAGTGAGGACGATATTGTCGAACTCGCCAACGGCTGTATCTGCTGCACCGTTGCGGATGACTTCATACCGACAATGACCAAGCTCATCAGCCGCGATAATCCACCGGATCATGTGGTCATAGAAACATCGGGCCTTGCCCTGCCTCAGCCTTTGGTGCGCGCTTTCAACTGGCCGGAAATTCGCTCCCGCGTCACCGTTGATGGTGTCATCACGGTGGTCGACAGTGCAGCCGTTTCGGAGGGGCGTTTCGCCGAGGATGAAACTGCGGTTCAGGCACAGCGGGAGGCCGACGAGGCGCTGGACCATGAAAGCCCGCTGGAAGAGCTTTTCGAGGATCAGCTTGCCTGCGCGGACATGATCCTCCTGAACAAGTCGGATCTCGTATCCGACGCAATACTCACCGGCGTAGAAGGTGACTTGCGCAAAGAAGTCCGTCCGGGCGTGCGGTTTGTCCGTACGGCCAATGGTAACGCCGATATTTCCGTATTGCTCGGGCTTCAATCAGGAGCCGAAGAGGATATGGATCAGCGCAAGTCCCACCATGAGCTCTATCATGCGGACGAAGAGCATGATCACGATGATTTTGAGAGTTTTGTGGTCGAGCTTGGGGAAGTCGCAAACCGTGACGCCCTGCTGGAGAAGATCCAGACAACAGTGATCGCCCATGACATTTTGCGCGTGAAGGGGTTTCTGGCGGTCGATGGCGCGGATGCGCGGTTGACAGTGCAGGCGGTTGGTCCACGCATTTCAAGCTACTTCGACAGGCCCTGGATGCCCAGCGAGACGCGCGCGTCGTCGCTCGTG
>JAJFHB010000285.1 GCA_021775795.1 Hyphomicrobiales bacterium
CATAAAGATCGTGGAAGAAGCGCAGGCTCAAAGCGGCTTTGAGATAGCCCACACCCGACGAACCGCCGGTGCCTTTTTGATGGCCAATGATGCGTTGCACGGTCGACATATGATCAAAGCGCCAACGCTGGAACAGGCCTTCCACATCCATGAGCTTTTCGCCCAGATCATAGAGGTCCCAGTGTTCTTCTGTGTTGGCGTAGACGCGAACCCAGATGTCGACAACTTCGGCATTGCCAGCATATGGCTCGCGCACATCGCGACTTGTGACAGCATCCGGTACCGGCCAACCGTTGCGCTTCAGCATCAACAGCACTTCATCATAAATTGCCGGTTGTTCGAGCGCTTCCTGCAGCCGGGCGCTGACCGCAGGGTCATGAGCGTGTACTTTCAGATGGTTCGGGTCCTTGTTGCCGAGGACAAATTCGACAAGGCGGTACCCCCAACTTTGAAGGCCCGAGCCTGAGCCCATGGCATCACGGAAGGCGATGTAATCGGACACGGTCATCGTTTGCAGAACCTGCCAGGCTCCAATGAGTTGTTGCAGGATCGCCTTTACCCGCGCCAGCGACTTGTGAGCGGCATTGAGATTGTCAGCGGCAATCGCATCACGCACATGGCACAGCTCGAAGTGCATGAGCTTGAGCCAGAGTTCGCAGACCTGATGGATCATGATGAACAGCAACTCGTCCCGCTCAGGAGGGTCCTGAAATGTCTGTTGCAGGTTCAACAGACCGTCGAGCTTCAGAAAATCCGAGTAAGTCTGACGGGTTCCATCAGGAGTGAAGTCTGTCTTGATGCTCTCTTCGAGATCTCGCGTCAGGATGACTTTGGGATCAATGGGATCGTTTGCCATAGAAAACTCCTAAAACCTCCTACGTGAATATCACCTATGGAATTACAGTCCACCGGATTTCCTGTATGAGTGAGGCTAAGAGTTGAAACCGGTGCGAGATCGTCGACATGCCATCTGTTACGCGGGAAGAAATCGAACGGCTTGATGACAAGGACCCGTTGGGTTCAGCGCGAGACCTCTTCCATTTGCCTGAGGGGCTCATCTACCTGGACGGCAACTCTCTGGGCCCGCCACCCAAAGCCGCATTCGCTGAGATTGAAAAGGCGATGCACACGGAGTGGGCCGAAGACCTGATCACGAGCTGGAACAAAGCCGGCTGGTTCATGCTGACGGACACACTTGGGGCAAAGGTCGCGGGCATCGTTGGCGCCGACGACGATGAACTTGTTGTCTGTGACAGCACATCGGTAAACATCTACAAGTCGCTTCAGGCTGCACTCTCTTTGCGTCCTGACCGCAAGACAATTGTCACCGAGGCCGGCAGCTTTCCCACCGACCTCTACATGGTCGACGGCTTGCGCAACTTCGCACCGGACATTGATGTTCGGCTCGAAGGTGTCGATGCGCCCAACCTCGAAGATCTCATAGACGATACGACCGCCGTCGTGCTTGCCAACCAGGTAAACTACAGGAGCGGCGAGTTGCGCGATGTTGGCGCCCTGACCGCACGCGCCCATGACGCCGGCGCCTTGATCGTCTGGGACCTTTGCCATTCCGCCGGTGTCATGCCAGTCGACCTGAACCAGCATGGGGCGGACTTTGCTGTGGGCTGCACCTACAAATATCTGAACGGTGGGCCAGGAGCCCCGGCCTTTGTTTTCGCTGCCAGACGCCACCATGAAAAATTGCGGCAGCCGTTGTCCGGCTGGTGGGGGCATCGCCAGCCCTTTGCGTTTGACGTGGCTTATGAAGCGGACCCGGGCGTGCGCAAATTCTTGTGTGGCACACAACCCATTTTGTCGATGCGGGCGTTGAAGGCGGGGCTCGATGTTTTTGAGCAATTTGAGATCAGTGCCATTCGGCAGAAAAGCATGGCGCTTACGGATCTGTTCATTGCACTGGTTGAAGAGCACTGCACAGAGTACGGGCTTGAGCTTGCAAGTCCCAGCGATGCAACATTGCGGGGCAGTCAGGTGGCGTTCCGGCATGCAGAGGGCTACGCCATCATGCAGGCCCTTATTGAGCGCAAACTCATCGGCGATTTCCGCATGCCGGATATCCTGCGCTTCGGCTTCGCACCGCTGTATATCCGCTACATTGATGTCTGGAATGCAGTGGAGATAATGCGCGATGTGCTCGCTTCTAGCGCCTGGCGCGAGGAGCGTTTCGCTGTTCGCGCAGCGGTAACTTGATAAACCACATTAAGTTCGGTTTAAAGCTTTTGAAAACAAGGGGTTGTGAGGGGATATGGCAAGGACAACAGTAGACTGGCACGGCCTTTATGCAGTCATTGTGACGCCGTTCAGCGCCGATGGGGCTCTGGATGAGGCCGGTAATCGCAGCGTCGTGGATTTCGTCATTGAGGCCGGCTGCCATGGTGTCATAGCCGCGGGCTCAACCGGCGAGTTTTACCTCATGAGCGCAGATGAGCGCGGCCGCGTATTCGACATTGCCGTAGATCAGGCCGCTGGTCGCGTGGCCGTACTTGGCTGTCCGGCAGCAATAGGCATTGAAGAAACTGTTGCACACACAAAGCGGGCGGCTGAGGCAGGTTGTGCCGGTGTCATGGCCCTGACACCCATTTATGCCTCTTTGAGTGATCGCGAAATTGAAGAATTTTACCGCCGACTTTCGGGCGAGGGCGGACTGCCTATCATGCTCTACAACAGCCCGAAGCTGGTGAACAACAACCTCTCAACGGATCTGGTGGTGAAGCTCATGGAGCTCGATCAGGTGGTGGCCATTAAGGACACGACCTGGGACATTTATACGACCATGGAATTTGTCCGCCGCTGCAGCCCGGAGCTTCGGGTCTTCGTCGGCCTTGAGGACATTCTGTTGCCAGCCCTTTCCGTGGGCGCTGTGGGCGCCGTAGCAATGATGCCCCAGGTGGTTGGGCGTATCACCCGCGATCTCTATGACGCGGTCATGGATGGTGACCTTGAGCGGGCACGGGCGCCACATGAAAAACTTGTTAGGGCCTACGACATCTTCAAAGTCGGAAGCGGGTACGTGGGTATCAAGGAGGCGATGAACCTGCTCGGCCGAACCGGTGGGGCCAGCCGCCCACCCATGCTGCCCTATACGGAGGCGCAGCGTGATGAACTGCGTGCCATCCTGAGCGATCTCGGCCTTTTGAGCTGAACCGGCACGGGCAGGATTAGAACTTATGCGCATCGGATTCATCGGCACCGGCGCCATTGCAGAAGCGATGATCGACGGGCTCTGCGGACCGGCCGGTCACGACGAACAGATACTTGTGTCGGAACGCTCCCGCGAGCGCTCCGCGCGGCTTGCATCCAAATTCGAGACTGTTTCAACTGCAGCCGACAATCAACGGATTGTGGATGAGAGTGATCTTGTTGTCATATCCGTTTTGCCCGGACAGGTGCTTGAACTGCTCGACGATCTGACGTTCAGAGGCGATCATATTGTTCTTTCCCTGGCTGCCGGCATCCGGCTCTTGGACCTGACCCCAGTCGTTGCTCCGGCAAAGGCGGTGCACCGGTCCATCCCCCTGCCGCCCATCGAGCAGGGCATTGGTCCGGTTCCGCTCTTTCCAAAACATCTGGCATTGGAAACGCTGCTCAGCCGGGTTGGCACGGTAATCGCCGTTGAAACTGAAACCCAGTTTGATGCTCTCTCCGCCGGCAGTGCACTGATGGCTGCATTCTTTGCGCTTGAGGCACGCGTGGCCGTCTGGCTGGAGACCCAGGGTGTTCCGAAGGTGCAGGCTGCCGATTATGCAACGTCGCTCTATCATTCCCTTGCAGTCATGGCAGCAGACACTGACGCTGGGAAGTTGCAGGGGCTTGCACAGGAATGCCTAACACCGGGTGGCATCAACGAACAGGTTCTGAAACAACTGCAGTCTGCCGACTGGTTTGAAGACGCCGCCCGTGCCCTTGATGGCATCAAGGCGCGGTTTGAGGCTGGTTGAGGATTGCCAGGGCAGATGCCGGGAGTGTCTGCCAGACTTGCTTTCAACTGCTGCGACGCAAAGATTTCCAGCCACCCTCACTCCACTCTCTGCGTGTAAACTGGCGTTCGTGTTCTGGCAGCGTGTAGTAGTCTCCCGCTTCATCCACATAGATGTGAGCAGCAAAGACAAGCCCGGCTGTATCATCAAATGACCCGGCCGAAATGCCGATGGGCTCTTCGGGCCCATGGTCGAAAAAGAGGCTTGAGCCGCATTCGGCACAAAAGCCACGACGCGAGGTTACAGAGGATGCAAACCACTTGAGAGTTTTCTGCTCGGTCAGTTCAAAGGCATCTTTCGGCACCGCGGTAGCGGCGTAGAAATGCCCGCTCATGCGACGGCACTGACGGCAATGGCAGGCGAGCACGCCCTGTGGAGGCGCAGAGATGCGGTAACGTACACCGCCACACAAGCAACCGCCTACGCAGGCATCACTCATCCTTGTGCCTCCACAAAACCCAACGCCTGGTGTGCGGTGCGGCGTACATGTTTGCGCTTCATCGGCTCATGCACAAAGCGGTTCACTGCCGCCAGCACCTTTGGCACCCAGGGAGCGTCAGGGCGGCGCTCGATCTCCTCGCGCACCGCGGTGGCCAGTTTCAAAACGTGTGCCGGATAGATGTAGAGCGGCTCACCGTGATCCATCACGTCTTCGAGTACACCATCGAGGAACGCTTCACCGTTTGCCACCTGCCAGCGGCCGGTTTCGCGCGACCAGTCAGAGTAATTGGCGTTGCGCCCAAGAAAGCAGCCAACCTGCAACAAGGCGTTCGGCCAAAGTTCCGGTTGCTCGGCACAGATTTTGCGCGACGAATTCAGATGTGTGATGGCGTGGGTAAAGTCCAACCAATCGACGTTTTGCTGTACCGGCTTGTCCACGTGATCGCGGTATTGGGGGTCGAAATGCAACATGGCGTCGGCCGATGCTTCCATGACAGTGTCATAAAGCGCATCGACACGACCGCCGCCTCGCGCGATCAGATCCAGGCTGCCCCGAACGCCGGTCCCCTGATAGGCATCCGCAGAAGCGATGTCTTCTCCATCTGATGCCCAGTTCTCGAGCGCGGGCGCATAGTGGCGAAACTCAGGGATCAGATCCTCACGAGCGCCGGTGCACAAGCTCCGCACCAGCGGCAAAAACAGCGCTATCGCCGCATCAGGCCCCAACACTGCCAACAGCTCATATGTCTTTTCCACATAGATCGGGGTGTGACCAAAATTTTGATAATGACGTAAAGCGGCGCGTTGCAGGGCCGGGCGAAGGGCATCGGGACCAAGGTCAACCAACGCTGCCCGAACTTGAGCAACGGCCACGGTTTCGTCTTCCCGTTCAATGGCGTCTTCCAACGAGGTGGCATCAAACGCAGCGGCGCGCGTGTCAGCAAACGGATAAGGCCCCTGCTCCATCAACGCATCCCAGGAGAGATGGCCGATGATCTCGACGATGGGAATGAGCTGTTCGGCAGGCGGTGCGGATGCTTTTTGCGAGCGGAGGGCGAGCCAGTCGGGAGCCGCTGCCTGGGCGTGGGTCATACCGAATTCGAACGCGTCGTGGGCCCACGTGAACGCATGATGCAACGTCTCCAAAGGGTCACCCCCGGCACGCTCGAAGCGCGCGACTTCGCGGGCGATGCGCTCATAATCATGCTCCAGAAACGCATCACGCAGGCCGGCCAACGCCTTTTCGCGCTGTACCTCTGGTGCCGGGTCGGTCAGATCGAGAAAAACGGAGCCGTTTTCAATCTGCAAAGGATAGAGCCGCAGGGCATCTCCACCGACCAGCGTTTCGCCGCTTTCCAGGTCAAACTTCCAGTTGTGCCAGTTGCAGGTAAGAACGCAGCCCTCTGCCATGGTGCCTTCGGCCAGGGGAAAGCCCTCATGGGGACAGCGGTTGTTGCAAGCATAGACGGCTTTTTCGGTCTTCCAGATCAGGATCTGCTTGCCTTCGGCCTTGATCACCGCCCTGCCTTTTGCCTCAAGCGCATCCATTTTGATCACTTCAATCCATTGAGGCCTGTCTGGCTGCGACATGACACTTTTCCTTTTGTAAAGAACGGGCTTTAGAAAAACATAGAAAGCAACATTGAATTAATCAAGATTTTTCTTTAGATATTGCAAGTGCACCGCAAGGAAAGATCATATGGACAAAGGAACGCGCCGCAAGATCCTCGATATTTTGAAGCGTGAGGGACCGGGAACGGCAAGCGAGATGGCGGCTCTGCTCGGGGTCTCAGCCATGGCTGTGCGCCAGCATCTCTATGCTCTCACGGAAGAGGGACTTGTGGAGGCCGTGGAGAAGGCTGACGGCGTGGGTCGTCCGTCCAAGTTCTGGCAACTGACGGCGGCAGCCGACGCCTTCTTTCCGCAAGGCTATGCCGAGCTCACCGCTGGACTTATGGGGGGCTTGCAACGGGCTTTCGGTGACAAGGGACTTGAGCAGATCATTGCAGCGCGGACGGATGAACAGATCATCTCCTATGGTGAACGTATGGAAGATGCACACAGCGTGAAAGACCGGCTTCGAGCTCTCGCGGAATTGCGGACAGAAGAAGGTTACATGGCTGAGGTGCGGGAGGATGAACAGGGCTTTGTCTTCATTGAAAACCACTGCCCCATCTGCATTGCCGCGCGCACCTGTACAGGCTTGTGTGCTTCGGAACTGTCGCTGTTTCGCGCCGTCCTTGGCAATGACGTTCAGGTGGAGAGGACAGAACATATTCTGCAGGGCGCGCGCCGCTGCGCCTACAAAGTGACAGCTGTTTGACTGCCCGCAAACAGAAAAGGGCGGATCTCAGAGACCCGCCCTTCCCAAACTTACATTGATCGCAAAAGGTTAGCGAATGAGTTCGGTCTCATAGGTGCCATCCGCAGTTACGCGGTTGACCGAGAAAAGACCGGTGACATCGCCATTGGCGTCAAAGTCGTTGTTGCCGACGGCGCCTTCATAGTTGATGTCTTCACCCGCAGCAATCGCGGCCTTGGCTTTTGCCCACTCGCCTGGACGAATAACAGTGCCCGGACCGGACGCTACTTCACGCAGAGCAGCAGACATCGCTCCACGGTCTGTGGAACCGGCCTTTTCAATCGCCAGTGCGACGAGGAAAGCGGCATCGTAACCGTGAGCGGCGTACGGTGCACTTGGGGAGTAGCCTTGTTCCTCATATGCCGGCCCGTATGCTGCAGCATAAGCCTGATATGAGATGTTCTCATCATCAGACGCTGCCTGCGTGATCATGATGTTTCCGGCGAGAGCTTCTGCACCAATCTGCTCGATAACGGACACATCAAACATGCCGTCTGCGGCCAGGAACTTTCCGAACAAGCCGTTTTCGAGGCTGTTGCGAACGATGGTGATGCCGCTTGAGCCGTAATAGGCAAACAGCGCCAAGCCTTCTGCACCATTGCCCGAAAGCGTTGAGAGTTCTGAACGGTAAGACTGTTTTTCCGGTTCATGCATCTGGCTGCCGGTGATCTCACCGCCCAGATCCTGGAACGCCTGTTCAAACACAGTTGCAACGCCGGCGTTGTAATCATCGTTTGAATAGGTCATCGCCAGCTTCGTGTAACCTGCATTGATGGCAAGCTGTGCTAGCGCAACACCCTGATAGGCATCAGAGGCGGCGACGCGGAACACAAGGTCATTGTCTTCAAGTTCACTGATCGAGGGTGCTGTGGCACTGTCCGAGATGCTCATCACACCTGCGGGAATGGTGACTGACTGCACCATGCCGTTTGTTGCGCCTGAGCAGCTCGCTCCAACAATCGCGACAACCTGCTCAACATTTACAAGCTTGTTGCCCGCATCCACACCGGCTGTCGGGTCGCACTGGGCATCCGCGTGAGACAACACCATGGTGTCGCCATCAAGCAGTCCGCCCTGCTCGTTAACATGCAAGGTCGCAAGCTCACGACCGGCCACGATCGGGGCGACGAGTTCTGCGATGGGGCCCGTGATACCTGCAGCGGAACCGACAACGATGTCGTCCGCGAACGCGGCTGAACCCGCAACAACAAGCATTGACCCGGCAAGTAGCGCGCCTTTTAACGTCTTCAACATAAACAAACCTCCCAATTTCACACTAAAGGCTGGCGGGTGCCTTCGGCTCCTCGCCATTGGGCGTATGATGACGTTGAGGACAAATATGTCAAACTCAAACGCAGATGAGCGTCTTTATCGTTAAGATCACGGAGTTCCTTTGCCTTCTCATCTATCGGCTTGAACGGGCTGCCTCCACTGCGGCGTCATGTTGATCAGCCAGAGATTGCAGGCGTTTTTCCGGCAATATCCCGGAAGAAAACTTCTGCAGCATGATCTGCAGCGCAAGCCCAATAAGAAAGACCCGCAGGTAGGGCGCTTTGGTGTCCCAGGAATCAAGGCCGGTGATGTTCTCAGGTGCAATTGGTGTTGCCATCCACGCTTCCGGCACAAACCAGGAAGCGAACAGATGGAACGGATAAACAACATGGGCGAAGCTGTCCGGAATGACCATCGGCGCCACAGTTTCCGTGAACGACCAGATGAACCACAACAACATGGCGCCTAGAATAGCACCCTTGTTGTTGCCGCTGCCGCCAACAATGAGCATCACAAACACAAGGAACGACGCTTTCAGCGGTTCCGCCATTTTGGGGTCAATGAACTTGATATAGTGTGCCATCATCGCACCACCGAGCGCCATGACGACTGCGCCAATTACGAAGGCTTCAATGCGGAAACGCTCCACGTTCTTGCCTGCCGCAAGAGCCGCAGGTTCGTTTTCGCGGATTGCTGCCATGAGGCGCCCCCAGGGCGAAGTCCGGGCAAGCTCCAGAGCGATGTAAAGCACAGCCACAATCAGCAGTATCAACAGAGCCATAGCAATCTGGTCCCAGGGAGCATCCCAGGATTCAAAGGGTTTTGGAACGAAGGAAACACCACGGGCACCGTTTGTCGCCCAGGTCTCATTCTTGAAGATCAGCCTGATGATTTCGGCAATGCCCAGCGTCGCGATGGCAAGGTAATCACTGCGTAGCCTGATACAAATTCGGCCTATGGCCCAGGCAATGGGGATGCAGACGAGCATTGCCACGACGACGCCGACGACGATGGGCAGATCATAACCACCGAGGTGGCGCGGTGATTCTGGCGCTGTAAGGATTGCGGAGACGTAGGCACCGATTGCGAAAAAGCCCGCAATACCGGCGTTGAACAAACCGGTGAAGCCCCATTGAATGTTGAGACCCAGACAGAGAATTGCATAGATGCCGCCAAAGGTGACAAGGGAAAGGAAGTAGAGGAAATAGCCATAAAGTTGGTCCATCTCAGAACACCTTTCCCTTAAAGAGGCCGTTCGGCCGCCAGATAAGCATGGCCACCATTATGGCGAAGGAGACGCCAGCCTTGTAGCCGGGAGACAACAGCGGTTCCTCGCCGATCCAATTGTAGGTGGAGAGTTCTTCCGCCACACCGATGACAAGCCCTCCCGCCATGGCACCGTAAGGGCGGCCGATGCCGCCGAGAATTGCGGAGGCGAATACGGCAAGCAGGACCGAGAAGCCCATAAGCGGTTTCATCTGACCGTCAAGGGCAAGAAAGACGCCGGCGGCAACTGCCAGGGCCGTGCCGATCAACCAGGTTGCGCGTACGACACCTTCGGTGCCGATGCCGGTGACCCGGGCCAATTCAGGTGAATCCGACATCGCGCGCATCGCCTTGCCAATTTTCGTGTAGGCGAGGAGATAGTGGATTACTCCCATGAGAGCGAATGCAGCGGTGAGTATGGCTACATGCTTGGGCAGGATGCGGATAGTGTCCAACAGGAACCAGGGCGGCTGGATGCCCGTAATCATTGCCTTGAGTTGCGGACCCCAGATCATCTCAATTGTCGAGCGGATCATCAACATGATCCCGAAAGAGGCGATGACAACGGTGATAACGGAGCTCGAGCGGAAAGGCTTATAGAAGAACCGATCGATCAGCAGGGCAATAATGCCGGTCACAACCATGGCTGCCGGCACGGCAATCAACAGAGCCAGAGGCAGGGCGACAATGC
>JAJFHB010000286.1 GCA_021775795.1 Hyphomicrobiales bacterium
GTTCTTCCCGCGTAACGTCCCCGACAACAACCAATCAAACTCTGCTGTGCGCCGAAAGGGCAGAAACTGTCAGCCGGGAATGATGTTGAAAAGTCCGTCATCGTGAACCGATTTAATCGATCAATTAGGCCATCGCATCCCGCTTTTGTCAAAATCTTATCAGCGCCACGTCCGCAAGATGCTTGCGTGGCCCGTGTTGTCCAGCGACACTGAACAACACGGCAACAAGAGGCTGGTTCAGGGGCGGGCGAGGCGATGATGGGCATTCAAGGGGTACAGCAATTGCGCGCGCTCTGTGGCATGCGATGACAGCTGCCACTTCATCATTACCTGTATCGCATCCTGGCCGCGGCATCCTTCTGATGGTCGTCGCCTTCGGCTTCATCACCTGCAATGACGCTATCATGAAGTGGGTGATCGCTGATATGCATTTGATCGAAGCGATCCTGATCAGAGGTGCCTTTTCGCTGCTCTTCATTCTGACGCTCGTGTTTGCCACTGGCAGACTGAATGAATTGCGCTGGGGAAACCCCTGGGCGCAGATTGCGGTTGCCTCCAGTTTGACCGTCTCGCTCTTCTGTTTCATCACCTCATTGCAATATCTGCCGCTGGCCATTGCCGTCACCATGATGTCTGTCAGCCCGTTGTTCACAACACTCCTGGCGCCATTTGTTCTGGGCGAACGCGTAGGCTGGTGGCGCCGTTGCGCGGTTGCCCTGGGGTTTTGCGGCACCGCGTTGGTCATGCAGCCGGGGAGTGACAGTTTCCACTGGGCAGTATTCCTGCCCTTGTTCGGGGGATCCCTTGAGGCCGTGCGTGAGCTCATCACCAGACGGGTGATCGGGGGCGAGAACCCGTCTTCCATGACACTCACCGCCATGAGCTTCATCACTGTTGCAGCCGGTGTCAGCGCGCCATTCGTATGGGAAGCCCCTGCTGCTCACCATGTGGGGTTACTTGCCCTTTCCGCCGCCTGCTTCTCGATTGGCTTGCTGCTGATCTTTACGGCCATAAAGACCGCAGACGTGAGCGTCGTCTCACCATTCAAATATTCCGGCGTGATTTGGGCAACCATTCTCGGCTTTCTGCTGTGGTCAGAAGTTCCCTCGCTGCCGGCAATCATCGGAGCGATGCTTATCGTCACGGGTGGCATCATTATTGTTCGGCGCGAACGGATGCTCAAGAAGGCGGCGCGCCAGAGCGCTTCGGGTTGACGGTGAAATTGAGGGGCGGAAGCGAAAGTTGTCTAACCAAGGATACAGTGCTGGAAAAAGCTGGCGGCTGAGATGCGCTGGAACTCCGCACTGGCCTTTGCTGTCAGGTCATCCGAAATATCCAGCGTCGTATTGCTGCCAAGCGGATCTGACAGATAGCCAATGAGTGTGCCGGTGTGCATCTGGCCATCGACGGTGAACGAATATTGCACTGCACCCTCACCAGAAAAATCGATACAGGCATGGTAAACCTCACCGGGTCTGATGGGCTCGATTTGATGCTGCTGCCCTGCTGGATCCGTAAATGTCAGGTCCTCGATTGGCGCGGTGGCGCGATCGACCACAGTGACGACGTGGGCGCTCTCCATGGCGAAGGCAATGGAAACAAATGCTGCACACAGAGGAAAGTTCAGGAACAGGAGCGCCGCCCCCAAACACACAGGCTTTCCGTACGGTAACCCCTCGTTGCGGGCGCGGGATATGAATATTGCCAGTCCAACGATGCCTAAAACGACCAAGGCGATGCCGATACAAATGAGCACCATGCCGAGGATCTCAAGCACATCGAGATCCGTTAGCAGCCAGGCAACAAAAATTGCCGTTCCCGCGGTCATCGGGAACAGCCCGCAGACGAGTACGGTTCTATACCAATGTCTCACCCCGATTTTGTCCCGCATCCATCGCCGCTGAGCCGCATTCTCATCACCTTTCATCCTCCTTTGCAGTCTTTCAGGTTACCTGCTCGATGTGCTTCAGCAATTGTGAAAGATCACTGATGACCTCACGTGCCCCGGCAGCGAGCAATCGGTCGTGATGATTGGGCGGGCAGTGCGATCCGCCGGTGAACCCGATGCAGGTCATTCCCGCAGCTTTGGCTGCGCAGACACCAGCGACGCTGTCTTCGACGACAAGGCATTGCGTCGCGCCGACACCCATTTTGTCGGCGGCATACTCGAAAATGTCCGGATGCGGTTTGCCTCGCGAGACAAGCTTTGTTGAAAATATGTAGGGATAGAGGAGCTCGAACAAGCCGGTTTCAATCAATCCCAACGCCAGCTTCGCCGGTTCTGAACTGGAAGCTACGCATTTTTTGATGTTCAGGGACGACAAGACTTCGGCAGCGCCTGCAACAGCGCATAAATCTGTTCGGTACTTTTCCAGAACCCGGCGCTTTATGTCTCCATCAAAGTTCGCCGGCAGCGCGTGTCCAAGTTGTTTTTCGATTGTAGCGTACATGGCTTCTGACGGTATGCCCGCGAACCGTTCAACCACTTCTTCTGTGCTGATGCGATAGCCGATTTCCGTCAGTCCTTCCGCATCGGCCGCGCAGGCGATCAATTCACTGTCCAGCAAGACGCCGTCACAGTCGAAGATCAGGAGTTCAATCGGGTCGTTCATGCGGTGTCTTTCGTGGAAGAGAATTGGATCAATGTTCGAACAGGAACGGACGTGCGGCTACTCTCCTGCAAACATCAACTCGTGTCGGCGGAAGGATCAAGCAATATGCGGGGGCCAGTGCCAACTGTGGCGTATCGATCATCTGGATTATGGAGCGCACAGCTTGTAAGTGACAGGCAACCGCATCCAATACATACCGTGAGGCTTTCTCGCAGGCGCTGCAACCGGTCGATGCGGGTGTCCAGATCTGCACGCCACTTCCTGGACAGCCTCTCCCAATCGCGTTTGTTTGGCGTCCGGTTATCGGGAAGCTCTGCAAGTGCCTCTGCAATCGCCTTCAGTGTAAGTCCCAGCGACTGGGCGACCTTGATAACCGAGATTCTCCGAAGAGCTGCGCGGTGATAAAGCCGCTGGTTGCCCTGCGTACGGACTGAGCTGATCAGCCCGCGCTCCTCATAAAACCGCAATGTTGACGTGGCGAGGCCACATCGACGAGCGGCTTCCCCAATTGTCAGCAGGGCTGTATTTTTTGCCATCTCCAATCCCCTTGTCACTGAGCGCTCAATTGCCTCTTGACTTCAAGTTAACTTGAACTTGTATCCTTC